>JAIYAV010000233.1 GCA_027488855.1 Saprospiraceae bacterium | reverse complement strand
CTTGACTGTGCTGCGGCGAAAAAGCAGCAGCATAGTTGACCCCCGTGTTTTGCAACTGATTGAACAAGTGAAAACGAGTCTGGGTTTGCGCCAAAAAATCGGCTTTTACAGCAGTTCCACCCTGAATTCACCGCTTACTTTTGGACATCTTTTCCCGGTAGTCATCCTGCCTGCGGCCTTGCTTTGCCAAACGCCGCCTGCCTTGTTGGAGGCTTTGATCCGCCACGAGTTGATCCACATTCGGCGGGCCGACTTTTTGGTCAATCTTTTGCTGGCCCTTTTACAAATCTTCTTTTTTTATCACCCTTTGATTTGGGTACTCAGCCGCCGCATCCAGGAACTGCGCGAAGAAGCTTGTGACGAAGCGGTTCTGCTTTCTGGTTGCAACCAACTCGTGTACGCCGAGGCGCTCCTGCACTTACAACGATTACATCACCATCAAAATATCCCCTTGGTTATGCAAGCTCAAAATCATGCTTCTCATTTTGCAACGCGGGTACGCCAGATTCTAGCTGGCCCCACTGCTACCAAGCCTCAGCTTTTTACCCAGCACTGGAGCAGTGCTGTTTTGTTGATGCCCTTGTTGCTTCTTGCCTTGGGGCTTTTCGCTCCGGTCGCGCAAGCTGAAAAGAAAACACCTGCATCCAAAGTTAAGCCCACTTTTGTATTGCCAGAAAAACCCAAAACCGCAGCGACAAAGACGACGACCAAACCCTTGGTGAAAGATTCAGAAACAATTTCCCCTATAACAGTTGTAGAAAATCCTCCTCCAAGCAAAACTACCAGCACTATTGACAGCCTGCCCCAAAGCAACAACGATGCCGTGCTCAGCGTAGCTGCCGACCGCATGAATGTGTTGTACATGGGCGTGGACAATCCCATTAGTGTGGCTATTTCAGGTGTCCCTGCCGATCAGATGCAGGTGAGTAGCCGGGATGTTCGGTTGACGGCAACCGGAAAGGGGAAGTACATTGTCAGAGCAGTTAGGCCAGGTAGGGCTACAATCCTGGTGGAGGCGCCGAATTATCGGCAGGAGGTGGAGTTTAGGGTGAAGCCGATTCCTGATCCCGCTGCAGTGGACACCCCACCTGCGCAACCCAGCCAACCCGAGTTAAAAATAATCACGCTGCGCGACAAAACTCTTTTTTTGGGTGAGAACACCATCAGCGTCACCGTTTCAGGAGTTCTAGCAGAACAAATCAAACTAAGCAGTGCAAATCTCTTTTTTGAAAACTTGGGCAAGGGGCAGTTCAAAACTTACGCCAAGCAAACGGGCAAGATGGTCATTAGGGTTACAACGCCTGATTACTATTGGGATGTTGAGTTTCTGGCAATACTCCCTGATCCTGTGGCTACCTTGAGTGGCGTGGATTACATTGGTGGAAGTATCCCCGTATCCACAATTCGGTCGAGCAAAGGAATTGAACCTAAGCTTCCCCCAGCATATTCCAACGATTATGCTAATGTCAAGTGTGAAATCTTGGGATTCAACTGTATCTTAATTCCCCGAGAAAAAGATCCAATACAGTTGTCAAACCCAGGCGGAGCCTTTCTTCCTAAGGCGCTTGATTTGATTCAGGCCATTAATGTAAATGACCAGATCATTTTTGACAACATTCGGGCCAAATGCCCGGGAGATGAAAAAGGCCGCAAAATCAATAACATGACTTTCAAAGTCGTCGCCGACCCAGAGAAAAAGGAATAGCCGCTTTATACAGATGGTTACAGCAGCTCCAACAAAAGGCAGCTGCTGTAACCAATCTCCACTTTCCGCATTATCCTGGAAAAACCCACAACAATGCTCAACCCACTCCAACTACTCCGTCATTCCATGCTTTGCCTGGGCTTCATTTTCCTGATATTCCCAGCCGTGAATTACAGCAGACTCACCTTGCCTGTCGCTACCGTCGAAGCGGACATCACTTTTTCCGCCTTACAAAAGTTAAAAGTATTGGACCAGTCCGCACCAGGCTTCAAATACCAAACAGGCTGTCAGGTGCGGGGTTTTAATTTTTTTTTGCTACGAAAAAAACAGGATTCGATAGGCTACAATAATCCTGGCGCGCAAATAAACGCGGGTACTCAACAGCTGATCAGTATGGCCAAAGTAGGCGACCGCCTGATTTTTGACAACATCCGCCTGGATTGTGAAGGGGGTGCTCAGGGAGTCAAGTGGGGATCTTTAGGCTTGACGGTGGTAGCGGATTAGCCTTTCACCACCTTAAGCACCCGCCGCTCCTGCTCCCAACGGCATTCCAGCAGGTAAATCCCAGCAGGCAGGTTCGGCAAATCACTGATTTCATTTTCAGTGCTCAAGTCTCCCTGTTTTTGCCATACGCTGATGCCTTGCAAGTTGCGCAAGGTCAGAGTGACTTCCGATAGTGGCTGCGCCAAGCGCAAGTGTAAGGATTCCGCAACAGGATTGGGGTAAATCTGAATGTAGGGCAATGCACTTGTAATCGAAAAGGTCGGCGTGGTAGTTGATTTCAAAAACCAGGCCTGCGCCGTGGGGTCTTTTTGAAAATAGTCAAACATCAACTGCCCAATTTTATCTTCTCCCAGGCTGGTCAGGTGCAGGCCATCCTCACCCACATCGCTCTGGCAATCCAGTTTAAAGCCATCACTGCGCGGCAAACTGGCATTGCTCCAGTGGTAAGAACCCCAGGTGACGTGGGGAATATTGGATTGTGTGCCCGTGGTAATGTAGCCTGGCTTTTGTTGATCCGCATTGTCGATCAACCATTTGATCGCCCAACCCGAGTAATAATCCCGGGGAAAAAGTAGCCCCTTCCCTACCCCACCCGGCACTGGAGTGGCATAGCCGGAAAAAGCCCGAGCTGAAAAATACACCACTTTCAGATTGGGGTATTTGTCGTGCAGGACTTCCAGGAGTAGGCGGTAATCCTCCATCAGTTGCAGGGGTGCGCAGGGGAAAAGGGTGTCACCAGTTTGGGTATTGTCGGTTTCCACCCAGGCGAGTTGTACCTGCTTGTCGCTCAGGCCGCTGCTTTTTAGGGTATTGGTAGCACTTTGCCAATAATTGTCGGCGGCATCGTTCATTTTTTGTACCCCCTGGCCGCCGATGCAGGTGTTGATCAGCACCAAATTGGGATTGAGGCCCGCAAAAGCCAGCGCTTTTTGTTTGAAGCGTTCAAATTCAGTGCGGGGGTTGGAGGCACCTACTCCGATCATCACGATTTTTCCCTTGACATCACTTTGTCCCAGGAGATTCAGGGGTTTTACCTGGGCGATTTGCTGCTGGATCGTGCGGAGTTGGGCAGCAGGGCGTTCGTTTTTGCCATTGGCGTACAGGCCGCCGAGGTAACCTCGATAGTTTTGGCCTTGTAAATCGATGAGAGGCGTGTGGCTGGAAGGCTGGATGGAGCAGTCTTTTTGGGCCTGGAGGCTGAGGGAGAATAGGGCGATCAAGAGTGTAAGGATTTGGCGCATAGGTTTTTGTTTTGAGGGTTAATGGTATGGGTATAAGTCAGTTTTTGGGGTTTTGTACTCATGTTATTTCCTCCTCATTTCTGAGGATATTTCCCCCCTCCCGTTTTGCGGTGATGTTTGGCGCACTGGATTGATCGAACTTTGATGCATCAATCAATCGAGTTCGTTCATCCATCAATACCATCACCATGAAAAAGCAAATTGCTGCGCACTACCTCTGGATATGTACCCTGCTTCTTGGATTGGGAGCCTTAAGTTGTGAAATCATGCCCGACCCTGATCAGGACATCAGCGATTTGCTGGAACAAACACTAGCGGAAGACAATGTCGATCCTTCCATCGTTCATAGCTGTGTTGAAAAAAACCTGGAAGGTGATGCCCACCTGCGCACGGCAGCTCTCCGCACTAAATTGTGGAACGTAGGGCAAGTGATTCGCGTAAAATTCATGGATAGTTTGAGCAATACGCTCCGCCTGCGCATCGAAAAAGCAGCACGGGAATGGGAATTGTACGCCAATGTTCGCCTGCAATTTGTACGCCAGGGCAAAGCGGAAATCCGCATCGGCCTGAGCCCCCGCGAAGGTTCCTGGTCGTACATGGGACGGGATGCCTTGTACCTGGATTCTTTGTCCAAAACGATGAATTTTGGCTGGTTTACCGACCGGACGCCTGATTATGAAATCCGGCGCACTACGCTCCACGAGTTTGGCCATGCCCTGGGTTTGATTCACGAGCACCAGAACCCGCTGCAAAATATCCAGTGGGATGTAGAGAAGGTTTATGCCTATTATGCCCAAACCCAGGATTGGAGTCGGCAGGATGTGGATCAGAATTTGTTCCGCAAATACAGCAGCACACAAACCCAGTTCTGTCGTTATGATCCGCTTTCCATTATGCATTATTCTGTCCCCAAACAATTGACCTTGGATGGATTTGAAGTACGCTGGAATTACCTGCTTTCCCCTGAAGACAAGAGTTTCATCAGCAGGATGTATCCTTTCAAAGGACCACGGCTGACAACTTGCCCTTAGTGAATGACGAATTTTTCGAATGACGAATGACGATAAGGGCAACGCTCCAAAAATTCGTCATTCGTCATTCGAATAACTCGTCATTCGTTAAGGTTTTCTGAAGGAAACATTAAAATTATGTTTAAGTGGCATGCGGGAATGCTAAAATAAAATCCCTCAAACGTTCTAGGAGCATATTCGATTTCAAAACCAAAAAACAACGAAAACAATGAGAACTTTGCAAGCAATAGTAGCTGTCCTGACGCTGGTGACTTTTTCAAGCTATAACGCCCAAGCCCAAAAGAATAAAACCATCATCAACCCTAAAGTGGGTGTAAACCTATCTGCAGTAGATGGCAATCTGGGCGATTTGCAGGCCGCAGCCAAAGTAGGCTGGAACGCCGGGGTGGATTTTCGAGTCGGTGGCAAAAAATTATTCCTCAACCCTGGTTTACATTTCAACAACTATACGGCTCGTTTGGTGAACGACATTGATACCGATACCCAGGTTAACTTTAAGGATGAAACGACCATCCAGGCCTTAAAAGCCCCTGTAAACATCGGCTTCGACATCACGGGCAAAAAACAATTGCTCAACCTGTACCTGAAAGGTGGGGTAACGCCAACGATGATCCTTGCGGTGAATGAAAAAGCAGGCATCCCTTTCAGCAAGGATGATCTCAAAACCTTTACCTGGGGTGCCAACGTCGGCTTGGGCATGGACGTCAGCATCCTAACCGTGGACCTGAATTACGAAATTGGTATGTCCGACTACTTTGCGAATACGACTGGCCGGAACAATGTGCTGACTTTGAGCGCGGGGATCCGCTTTTAGTTGAAGAGGTTGAGGAGTTGAGGAGTTAAGGCTACCGCGAGCGATGTTGACAAACTCGCGGTAGCCTAAACCTCTCAACCTCTCAACTCCTCAACTTCCCTACGATATATTTATCATGGCAATAATCAGTGTGCGAAAATGGGACCACCTGGCGGAGTGCGCCAGGTGGCTTTTTTGTTTTAATACCACCGTATGGCTATTGAAATCGAGCCAAAAGTCGCTCAAATATACGTTCAAGGATACTCCGGTTTTCTGTAATTATTTTTGCGGAGCCTTGCATCTCTTGTTTAAAGATAACCTTTTTCCCATAGGTTGTGACTAAGCCGTTTGGAATCTCAACATCCAGGGCATAGGATTCATTTTGAGGTAATAATGCAATTTTACTTACTTTTCCCTCAAGCATTCCAAATTCTCGGTAAGGATAATTGTCTAATTTAATTAAAACTTTCATTCCTGAGGCTACTTTTCCAGAAAGTGCAATGGAGATCAGCGCCTTGCCAATTATCTTGGATTTTTGAATTGGGAGAATCCCAAGGATTTCTTCGCCAACGGAAATATTTTGGTCATCAGACCAAATTTTTTGAGTTGATACTCTGCCAGAATTTGGCGCAATAATCAAATTATTCTTTCGCCAAGCTTCAATTTCGCTTAGCAATTTGGCCATACTTTCCCTTATCTGTATTCTTCGATTTTCTAAGTCAAGCACCTTTGTTTGGCTTAAATTATCAATTTGATATTCAATTTGGCGAATTTGTAGTTCGTTGGTGTAAACCTGGCTTTCTAAGGACTTAGCTTGGCGCTCCATTTGTAAAATTTTTGACTTGCTATTTTCGAGTTCTCTTTCAGCAATAACTTTATTTTGCATGAGTTGATATTGGCGTTCATAATCCCTTTTTGCCAAGGCTAATTCATCCTGATAAAAAAATTGTTGCTGCTGTAAACTCCCATTTAACTT
Organism: Saprospiraceae bacterium; assembly: GCA_027488855.1. GTDB lineage: Bacteria > Bacteroidota > Bacteroidia > Chitinophagales > Saprospiraceae > Haliscomenobacter. The sequence continues at coordinate 92,124 of JAIYAV010000233.1, read as the reverse complement.
TGTTAATTCCTGAATTTGGCTGTTTAATTTTTTTATGTTGTGGTTTAAATCCATGGACGATAATAGCAAATGATACGACTGAATGTCTTGGGATAAGATAGAATAGGCACTCTGGAGGCTCCCAACATTTAATTTCTTTGGGGATAATAAGAACTTTCCATCTTCCATTGAACCCTGAACAATCAGCTCCAGTTCAAGCACATCTCTCCAATTTCCGACATGCTCGTAAACCCCCAAAATCTCCCCTGCTTCGATCGTATCATTGGTTTGAACCAACAATTTTTCAATTCTACCCGCCCGCTGGGCAATAAGTCTCGTGGGTGGGTTTTGTGTGACCAGAAAAATTTTTGCAATTACAGTATCTGGGTAGCGAATAATAGCGCTCAAGATTAATACTAGTGCGACAAATACTGCAATGATTGAAATACCGAAATAGTGCAGCCAAGATGGCGGATTACCCATCAAGTATTTCACTTCCATTTGTTCCAAGGAGTTGTCTTCGATATTGTACCCTTCTTTGGACATAATTTATCTTTGTTTTAGCTCCCTAGTTCTAATTGGTTCTTTACCAATTCATAATACTTGCTTTGGTTACGAATTAACTGAGCATGATTGCCTGACTCAACTATTTCGCCTCGATCTAATACGATGATTTGATCTGCGTTTTTAACTGTACTTAAGCGATGGGCAATCACCAGAACTGTTTTGTTTTCATAAAATCGCTGTAAACTGTTAATAATGATCTGTTCATTGTTTGCATCTAGTGCATTAGTGGCTTCATCAAGAAAAATGTAATCTGGATCCTTATAAACTGCTCTAGCGATCAGAATGCGTTGCCTTTGGCCCTGACTTAAACCAACACCCTGCGTGCCAATTTTGGTATGATAACCTTGGGGAATCGATTCGACAAACTCTTGAATATTTGCAACTTGCATCGCATGCGAAAGCAAGGGTAAATTTACTGCATCTGAAGACTCTGCAATGTTGTTGGCGATTGTATCAGAAAAAATAAAACCATCTTGCAAAACTACCCCGCACTTTTTCCGCCATGAAGCCGGATTGTATTGAGTTAAGGGTGTGTTCCCAATTGAAATGGTTCCCTGAGTTGGGAAATAAAAACCCAATAACATTTTTACTAAAGTGGTTTTTCCACTACCACTTTCGCCTACAATAGCAGTTATTTTACCCTGGGGGATAACCATGTTGATGTTTTTTAAAACATGCTTAGATAAATTATCATACTTAAAAAATAGGTTTTGGATGACGATATCCTTCAACGGAATTTCTGTGAACATTTCAAAAGGAAGAAGGTTTTGGGTCCCAGTTTTTTCAGGCTGTGCTCCTGTTAATACTTCTTCTTCGGTCGGCTGGTCCTGAATTTCACGAAGGCGTTCAAAGCTAATTTTAGCACTTTGCGCCGCGGTGATGAATCCAATGAATTGCTGAAGCGGGCCATTGAGTTGTCCAACAATATAAACTGTTGCAGACATCATCCCTAGGCTCATATCACCATCAATGACCGCTTTTGCTGAGATGAAAGTGATTAGAATATCTTTCCCTTGATTGATGAACATGGCACCAGCTGATTGAAGTTGGTCGACACCCAAATTGCGCAAATTAATTCGGAACAATGCGGATTGTTGATGCACCCAATTCCACCGACGTTTGCGTTCCGAGCCTTGCAATTTGATTTCCTGCATTCCTTGTACCAATTCGATTAAAATGTTCTGCGTTTCGGAATGATTTTGAAAAGAGATATAATCTAAACGTTTTCTGATTTTTAGAAAAGAGAGCACCCAAGCAAAATAGAGGGTTCCGGATATCAAAAAAACCAAAAAAATGCTCCATTGGTAAGAAATCAAAATAAAACTAAACACTATAAAATTGACTACAGATAGAATTATACTTATGGTGGAGCCACTTAAAAACGATTCAATTCTTTCCTGGTCTCGGACCCGCTGTAAAATGTCCCCCGTAGTTTTGGAATCAAAAAAGCCAAGGGGCAATTTCATCAGTTTGATTAAAAAATCAGTAACAATCGCCAAATTAAGTCGTGATCCAATCTGAAGAAAAATTCTAGTCTGGATAAAGGACATTAAGGCTTGGCTCACAAAAATGATAAACTGGCCCAAGACCATTAATGTTATGAACCCAAAATCTCGGTTTTCAATACCTACATCAATGATGTTTTGAGTTAAAAAAGGGGTAATCAATTGAAAAACAAGACCAACCAGCATCCCAATACCTACCTGAATCAGCAGTGCACGATAAGGGATTAGGTATTTCAACACATGGATGAACTGTTTAGTATCAGCAGTTGGGTCATCTTGTGAATAAAAGTCTGGTGTAGGCTCCAGCAATAGGAGTGCTCCTCCTCCTGGATAAGTAGACCAATTTTTTTCAAATACTTTCCTTGGCAATTTAAGTTTTCCGGCTGCCGGATCAGCAATCCAAGCGTATTTGTGATTGGCTTTGAGTAAAATTACAAAGTGGTTTTTTTTCCAGAAAGCTATGCAAGGGTAAGCTATGTCCATAATGGATGCTTGATCTGGCAACTCTGCTTCATAAGGCACAACAACACCTAGGGATCGGAAACCTAATTTTTCAGCAGCTTGGCTTATTCCTAACATTGAAACACCGCTTCGCCCAAAGGAACAGATTTGTCTGAGGGTAGGAAGACTAAAATTTTTACCATAGTATGCTGTGATCATTTTTAGGCAGGTGGGACCGCAATCCATCTCATCATATTGTTGGAAAAAAGGGAAGGTATGATAACGCATGTTTTATTTTGTTACCTGGGCTTTAATTGGCCTATTAATTTCTTTCAAAGATACGAAACCAAGTAGAAAAACAGTATATTGCCCTTGTTAAAATTAAAAAAGATGGAAGCCAGTCAAATCAAAGGAGCTAGCCTTCACAAACAAATATTATCTAATATTTGTAAATCACTAATTGAAAGCCCCTTAGAAGAGGATTTAGGACTACAGTCAGGCTTGACTGGAGAGGCTATGCTGTTGTTATGCTATGGAAAGGATAGTGACAACGAGTACTTTTATTCTGCTGGTTTGTCCAAAATGGAACAGGTTTTTAAATTGATTGATGAGGGCTATTTTTATACTACCTTTTGTAAGGGACTGGCGGGGATTTGTTGGGGTACGCTCAAAATGGTGGAGCATGGATACCTCGATGTTGACGCCGATGAGTTTCTTGATGAATTAGATGATTTTTTGATTCGCAGTATGCTTTCTGATGTGCATTCTGGTAATTATGACTTCTTACATGGTGCTTCAGGGATAGCGCTCTATTTGACCCATAGAACCAAATACAAATATGATAAAATTGCTCCGGCCTTGATTCAATTTTTGAGCGTTTTATACGAAAATGCTCAAAAGGGTGATGCTAATTCTTTGAAATGGGACACGATTATATCCGTTGATCCTTTTATGTTAGGTTCAAATATCAGTTTATCTCATGGATCAAGTAGCCTTTTGGTGATCATATCGAAAATTTACCAGGCGGGTATTGCCCCAGAGTTATGCGAAAAACTGGGAGATGGGATTTATAATTACATTATTGCACAAAGATTAGAAGAAACTTATTTGCCCTATTGTTTCCCCTCTTTCTCTAAGGAGGGAAGCCCTGAGTATTATGGAAGCCGATTAGCTTGGTGTTATGGAGACCTTGGTATCAGTCTTTCACTATGGATCGCTGGCGAAAACTTCAAGCGCAATGAATGGCAGAAAATCGCCAAAGAAGTAGCCCTTATCACCACTCAACGACGATCACTTAATTATACGCAAGTATACGATGCGGGTTTTTGTCACGGTTCAGTAGGGCTGGCCTATGTTTATAGATTTTTGTATCAAAAAACAGGACTAGTCGAATTTAATGACGCTGATTTATTTTGGATGCAACAAACATTCGATCACGCCAGACATCCTGAAGGCCCCGGTGGATACAAAATGTATGGAGGTACTTTGAAAGACGAATGGTTGGACAGTTACAGTGCCCTTGAAGGTATTGCAGGGGTAGGCTTGGTTTTAGCCGCTCCGCTTTTAAAGAGCAATTTCTGGGATGAAATGTTCCTAGTTAGATGATTTGTTTACCATTTTCAAAAAAATAGTTTATGCAAAATTATTCTTTGAATGAACGGTTCCTGATCCGTACCCCTAGGCTGCCTTTTGATAAGTACTTGAATCAGATGGGAAAGTTTGAAAACTATAATGAACAAGTTGCTTATTTAAAAGAAGTTTTCCAAAATCCGACCATTCAAGAGGCTTTATACATTGCATCTTCCTCCCTTTATGAGAAAATGAAAGCGTGGCAGGATGGAAGCGAATTATCTAGTAAAAAGGAAAAAAGCCTAGTTTTTGCCCTGATGCGTTATCTAATCCGGATGTCTTCTCGATGCACCCCTTTTGGTCTTTTCGCAGGATGTTCTTTGGGAAAATGGGGTAAAAGTAACCAGATACAACTAAAAAAACCTACGGATATCCAACGACATACCAGGCCGGACATGACTTTTTTGTGTGAACTGGCGCAGCAACTGTCTTCGCATCCAGAAATCCAGCCGCATTTGTTATTTTTTCCTAATAGTAGCATATACCTTATTGGTGGAAAGTTAAGGTATATTGAATACTTTTATAAAGGCAAAAAAAGGGTTCATCAAATTACCTCTGTAGATCATTCTATTTATTTATCCAAGGTATTAGATGTAGCCAAAACTGGAGGTAAGCTTCAGGAACTGGCAATTTCATTGGTCGATGATGAGATCGATTTAGAAGATGCTATAGCTTTTGTAGAAGAATTGGTTGCTTCACAAGTTTTGATTTCAGAGCTAGATGGCAATACTACGGGGGAAGAAATGCTGGATCGGTTGATCTCAAAATTAGAAGCCATAAATCAATCGCCAGTAGTATTGGATAATTTAAGGACTTTAGAACATTTAAAAAATGCTTTGCTTTCTCTGGACGCTAATCAAAGAGCTTTTTCAGCCGATGATTATATTCATATCGAAGAATTAATCAAGCCATTGGGCATAGCCTTTGAGAAGAGTCAATTATTACAATTAGATTATCATCGAAATTTCATTGAAAATCAACTAGATAAACGCTTTGCAGGTACAATCCGTAGAGGAGTAGAAGCATTAAGTCGATTGGTACCACAGGTACAAGATTATAAACTTAAGCAATTTGCACAACGATTCAGTGCCCGTTATGATACCAAGGAAGTTCCCCTGAATATAGCTTTGGATGTGGAGCTTGGTGTAGGCTATTCTGAAAATGATAAACATAAAGTTGGGTTTCACCCCTTGATTGTGAACGCCCTTGCAGGCATTGATCAAAAGCAAAGTAATTTCAATGATCCAAGGATATCTTTGGATGCAGTTGAAAAATTTTTATCCCATAAATTACTTGATGCTCATAAAAATGATCTTTTTGAAATAGAGCTTTTTGACGATGAGTTGAAAAAATTTCCAACTAATTTTCAGAATATTCCTGATTCTATTGGTGTTTTTGGTCAAGTTTACCAACTTGATATAAATCAGAAGCATCCTCAATTTTTTATTGAAAGCATTAACGGTTGCGCACCTAACATGCTTGGTCGATTCACAACCCTAAATCCAGCAATCGAGAGCTGGGTAAAAGAGATTACAGATAAAGAACAAAGTCTATACCCTGAAGAAATTATTCTGGCTGAAATTGTGCATTTACCTGAATCGCGTACGGGTAATGTGTTAATGAGGAAGATAATTCGATCCTATGAAATTCCATATTTAGCAAAAAGTAGCGTCCCCGAAGAATTTCAATTACCTTTAGATGACCTGATGGTCTCGGTAGTGAACAATGAAGTTACTCTTCGTTCTAAACGCCTAAATAAGAGGATATTACCCCGAATGGCCAATGCACATAATTTTGGATTTAATTCCTTACCGATCTACGAATTCCTATGTGATTTACAATATCAAGGGATAAGAAGATCAATTGGTTTCAATTGGGGGGGGTGCTCTTTCCTGTTTAAGTTTTTTCCAAGAGTTAAATATCACAATTTATTACTGTCTACAGCATTTTGGAATCTATCCTCTAATGATTTTAAGGTGCTCTTGGAAGCAAAGGGTGCAGAATTGAACGAATGTATTTCCACTTGGCGCCAGAAATGGAAACTCCCAGAGAGATTTTTATTGGTAGAGGGGGATAATCAATTGTTAATTGACACCAATAACCGGATTATATTCAATACTTTTCTCAATGAAATCAAGACCAAAAGTAGGATAGTTTTACGCGAATTTTTATTTAATAATACCGAACATGTTTTGGTGCAAGACGTAGAAGGAAATAACTATACACATGAGCTATTCATCGTATTTAACAGGAACGAGCGTAGAGAGATCCGGCTACCCATGCACTCGAAGGACTCTGCTCCACTCGTTAAGCGCTCTTTCTTAACAGGCTCAGAATGGCTTTACTACAAAATATATTGTGGTATTGATTCAGCCGACGCTATACTGGCCGAAAACCTCCTCCCTAAGCTTCAAGAACTTACCGATAATCAGGACATTAAGAGCTGGTTTTTCATTCGATATGACGATCCTGATTTTCATATCAGATTAAGAATAAAACTAACAAGCGATGAAAAATTATCAAAAGTCTTGCTATTTATGGCACCTGTGCTACATAGTTTACAAGAAGAAAAATTAATATGGAAAATTCAGATAGATGGCTACGATCGAGAAATTGAGCGCTATAAAAATGAATATATAGAATTTTGTGAAAACATTTTTTGGGTTGACTCTAAAACTGCTTTAAATTTTCTATTGCACAATGAAGATGAGGATACTTATATGAGGCGTTGTGCCTATGGTTTACTCACCATGAATACATATTTGGTTGCTTTTCAATTTACGCCAAAAGAGCGACTGAATTTTTTGGAGACACTAAGTAATGGTTTTCTAAGTGAATTCAACACAACATTGACTGCGCTCAATACCAAGTTAGGGTTACTAAGTACACACAAGGCTGTTTTCCAAAATTTCATCTTCATGCCTCAAAATATAGAAAATGATGATTTCGAATATGTTTTCAAGCAGGTCAAATTAAAACTGAACTCTCTTTATCCGGCGATTAGCAAGCTGGTCATCGAAACGGGCAACGATAAATCAATTTTAACTAATCTTTGCTCCAGTTTGATACACATGATGGTTAACCGATTGTTTCCCGCCAACCAGCGCGGCTATGAGTTCATTCTATATGTTTTCCTGCATAGTTTGTATCAAGATTACCAGGAAAAGCACCAACAAGGTTCTTCGGTTTAGATTGATGTGCATCGAAGCGCTCCCAGATGCACTGCCCGAAGTAAAAAGTCAACAAACTGCTGTTTGAAGATTTGTCCTTGATCTTTGTGTTTGTAAACCAAATTAGCTGATTCAAATATTTCAATAGCTGAATTAGGTGCCTTAAAGGAATAAAGTAAGCTGTACAAACCAGATATTTGAATAACCTCTACGCCCTGATCGTACCACACGGGCAAAAAGAGATAATGAAATTGAAATGAATTAGGTAGCGTGGCGTCCTTTTTATTTAAGATCGTGTCATAGTCATTCCAATTGTAGTAAAAGCTCTTGAACCTTGCTTGAGCATTGAGCCGATAAACTTGTGCAATGATTTCATCATCATTTTGCAGCGTTAGGTACTCTAGCTTGCGAATAGCCTCTAGTTGATCCTCAAAAGTAATTTTCGGTTGAGAATATTTTACCTTCAAACAAACCTTCTCCCACCTAAAAGCATCCACAGCAAGGCTTTTAGCATGAAATTTCTGTTTTAGGTCCAACTCCAACACTCTTAATTGATGAGTATAGGGTTCCATGAAAAGTTGAACCAAATAAGTTTGGTTTTCTTTTCCTATTTCATGTAGCGTTGTGGGAAAATTGAAGAAAAGATGAGAAGTTAAAAACCTGTTAAATATGGGCAGGCGCGCAAAAAAAGTTTTTGATCTAAGGGAAAAAGAGAGTAGGCGTTTAATAAAAAATTGAGTAGCCAGGTCATCTCCCAAATGAGCTCGAATACCATGTCCTAGACTTGATTTCTCGGAGTGGAAAGTCCGCCTTTTTCGCCCACCGAAAACGCCCAATTCTGATAACTCTTGAATTTTTTTTTGTTGTGGATTTTCTTGATTTGAGCGCAGGGCATTAATGATCCACCACAACTGCTTTTCCCACTTTTCGCGAATGCGTATTTTGCCTTGAGTTGAAATATGTATTTGCTGCAAAATGAAATTCATTATTTTTTCCAGGATATTTTGTAGATACTCTCTTTCACTGGGATCAGCTTCATAAAGGGCCAGTACAGCTAAAAACAAGCCAAGTTGACCCTGTTCAATGGAATTGTCTGTCGATGCGCCTAATAAAAATGGCTCTACATCTGCAAGAATGAGCTTTGCTTTTTTTAGCCAAATAGGATTTTGATTGATTTGCGCCAACTCAATCAAAACAATAATCAAAGCAGATTTACCCAACAATAACCTAAAATCAAGCACAGAAAAAAGTGTAGTGCGTGTTAACTTGTCTCCTAATTGATTGAGCTGACACCGCAATGTATCATTCTTGGTTTTTTCAAAAAGGGCACATAAGCGTAGCGCTTCTTGCAACAAAGAAGTTCCCCCATTTGTATAGCCCTCTTCTACAGGTGAAGTATGCTTGCTAAATGACATAATCTGCTAGTAATTTACTTAGTTTCTGGTGATATTCAGGGAATTCATGCTTCAATAAAGCGCTTACCATTTCTCCATTGCGAAATTTTCGCTTGTAAATACCAATTACGTGGATAAATGAACTGCGGCTTGGCACTTTATGAAAGTCACATAACCCCTCATAGTTGTAGGAAATGTTTTCAAATAGATGCTTAATAGGTATCCTCTCTGCATTGGCAAGGCGATTAAATAGGTATTGTTCATAAATATTATTGAATAGTCCTGTGCTGAATCCTCCCGTTAAAACATGTTGATTTTGGTTAATAAAAAGCAGTGCCTCTCGTTGCAAAGATTTGAAAAATCCGAAATTTTGCCCTCCAATTACTCCTGCATTAGAAGCGATAACTGGATTACCGGAGGCTAGCTCTTTTTCAATCAAAGGATGTAAAATAACTCCTTGTTGTTGGAGGCTTTTGAGAGTGTCGTGGTAATAAACATAGTTGTATTCTTCATGTTGCGCAACAAGGGGGGCATTGTGTAAATCTTCTGAAAGTTTTTTCCACAAAAATACATCTCCATCAATATGGACAAATGGCTCCTCCTGATGAGCATACGCATAGATTTTACCTATCGCCCAAAGGTCTTTATGAAAGTGGTTGATGTCATCTAAAACAATGGATACAGAAGTATAGGGCAGTTGCAATGTTTCTTGAAACAATTGTTTACCAAATGTATCCGTCACTAACTCTACTCGTTGATACAAAGTAGATGCCCTTAAACAGCTAAGTGCCCAACTCATGTAAAAATGAGAACGATCTGCCCACCCGCCCATGCTTCGATCGCCAAAATGCCTCTCCTCTTCGCGATAAAAGGGCTTTGACCAAAAACTTTGCACTATTTTGATAGATGAACACTTTGTCATAAGAATGATTGTAACAGCACAGAGGCGAACTGAGATTATTGCTATTTATTTGTTGATTATGAAACAAAAAAAAGAAAAGTACTATTTCTAAATACATAGAAAAGCTATCTCACCACGACGGTGAGATAGCCTTTCTTTTCCTCTAGCTTACAAAGTACATCCAACAGGTTGGGCTCCCCAACAGGTGTTCGAATGAACTGTCGGGCAACTTCCGTAAGTAGCGCTTTTGATAGTACTGCCATTTCCCCCCGTGTTACAACGCCCTGTATTGTAAGAATTGTAGCAATCCCCGCCGCCGCCGCAGTCGGGGAGGTTAGTAGGGCAAACGTTCGTGTTCACGTTCGTCCCCGTACACTGGCAGGTGCATGTCCCAGCTAGCATAGTGTAGGTGCCTCCTTGCATTTCTACCATATCCTGATTATTCAGGATGGCGATAGTCTTTTTACTCAAAGACAATTTTTTTAAAGAATGTTTTTGATTCATTGTTCAATGTTATAAAGTGTGGAAAATTAGCGCTGGCAGGTGCTTGAACTAGTCTACCAAAGGGTGTAATTCGAATTGTTGGAGTCCATCATTAAACTGCGAATTTCCTAAATATATTGGTGATGAGGTCGAATTTCTGGCTGCGTAAAGCGACTCTAAGTTTGGTCATTTTATCACAACACTCATCAGACCATCGTTGCCCACATCGTTTCATTCTAATCTGTAGTAGAGTACGATGAGCTGATTCAATCGGGCCACTGCCAATCATTAGTCCTTTATTTCAGTACTCGTCACACTTCTTTCGATACTCATTATTCTCCAGATAAGTCAATAACTCATCTTTTTGTTCTACGGGTAATTGCTTCATTTGCAATATACTCTGCCGAACTTTGAGTTGGCGACCTACTAGCAAATGAGTTTTCATCTGCTCAAACCAATTTGGGGTATCAGCCCAAATAGCAACTTTCACAAACATGAAAGAAATCAAAAATAAGTAAGGCATCAGGATACTGCTCAAGCATATTACTTACAAAAACAAGAAAACATAAAGAAAAGCTCTATTTCTTACCACTAGAATGGGCTATTACATCGCATTGGAGAGATAGCCCATTTTGTCAGCATTTGAACTACTCAGCAGTTACAACTACCTATGGGGTATAATTCAAATTATCGCAAGCCAAGATTAAGCTACTGAATTACTGAAGATTAACGAAGGCCGCAAATAATTGACAGAATGACTTAGTTTAAAGTCATTCTGTTCAATTATTATAAATCAATTTCTAGCACGCTTGAAATGTTTGGCAATTTGGGATATTCTGACAAGGGGTGGTTGGATTAGTAAGGCAGACATTTGTTATATTACAGTCCTTAGTAGGAGGAGGTGGTGAAGTTTGGCATCTACCCGTATTGTAAGCCTGGAAACAGCCTGGAGGACCTCCACCACAGTTATCAGTTGATCCGTTACAGCCGCCGAAAGTACCTGGCCCACCACACCCACAGGTGCAAGTTCCACCCAATTGGGTATATGTGCCGCCTTCCATTTGTAACATATCCTGATTATTCAGGATAGCGATGGTCTTTTTACTCAACTTGAGTTTTAACTTTTTAGATTCCATGATAAGGAAATTTGGAAGAAAATTTTAAGTTATACAATACATTCACAATTTGACGCGATACGTTGAACTCATTACAGGAAGTCGTACATTCAATCATTACAAAAATTGTATGAACCATTCAGATGGAAGTGATGCAAGGCATAGTTCAATCTGTTATTCGAAAATTTAATGCGTACGCATCCCTTTCAAAAGTATAGTCTTTATCTTTAGTATAAGTAAAAACAACAGGCAATCCCATCTTGTATTCTTTGAGGTATAGCTTAAAGGAGCTTTTATTCCCTCCTATTCAAAACTACAACATAAAAGTAACGATATCTTTGCAATATTAATATTAAAGTTATAAAGTTTCTATTAAAAAAAACAGGAGGTGCAACAAATTAATGTTGCACCTCCTGTAGAATAAGTATAAATCTAGCTTAACGCGATTGATTTACATTAATAGCAAGGGTTCTGCTTCAAGTTTTTGTTGGCATCAAGCTGCTGACGTGGGATTGGCCACAACTGCTTACAGGGCTCAGAAGCTGGCTTCCACTGACGTGCTGCATCGTACTTACCCAAACGGATCAAATCCGAACGACGCCACGCTTCGAAGAACATTTCGCGACCACGTTCTGCCAGAATGTTGTCGGCAGTCAGTGATGTATATGCTGCTACACCTGCACGAGTACGTACCTGATTAACCAAAGCCAAGGCCGCAGCATCACCAGCACTTTTGCGCCACAGTGCCTCTGCCTTCACCAAAAGGATATCCGCATAACGGAAGATCGGGAAGTCTGTGTTCAGGTTAGGCGTAGCACCTGCAGGGAATTCAAACTTACCTACCCGTGCACCTGCTTGACGGAAACAGTTGGGAAAGTGAGCGTTGATTTCAGGCGTGAAAACCACATTCGGGCCATCTGGATCATCAGCGGAACCATCCGTAGCAGGTGTAGTACCGTCTGCTTTGAACTGCTGACCAGCCAAGAAGTTACCACGGATTTTTTGATTTCCGGGTATCCCTTTGCGCTTATCGGTGTTCTCGTAGGAGTTGTAAAACTCCGCCAATGAGCAATAACCATTCCAGGGCTGTTCGCGCAGGTTGAAAGTTTCCTGGCTCACGTAGTGCAAAGTCATCTGTGGCAGGTTGAAACCCTGAGCATTTACCTGATCGTAAGGAATCACAAAGATGTTTTCCTTGGAACCAGCGTTGTTGCTGTTAAAGTTGGTGAAATAATCACCTTCCATGCTGTAAAGGCCGGAGTTGATGATCTCATCTGCTGCTGCTATTGCTTTGTCCCACTCAGGAGCACCTTTGTATACCTGAGCGTTCAGATACAATTTAGCTTGGATAGCTTTACCAACATAGTAGTTGATCCGTGCATAAGTAGTGGCATCTTTCTTTTTGGAAAGGGTAGGTACTGCTTCGTTCAGCTCTTTTTCGATGAAGGCATACACCTCTGCACGAGTAGAGTTTTTTGGAGCAAAATCAGCAGCTACATCAAAACGATCAACAATCGGAACGTTACCAAAGCTGTCGATCAACCATAGGTACCAAAGTGCCCGCAAGGTTCTCAGCTCAGAAATAAAAGGAGTAGCTAAAGCTGGGTCTACAGCCCCTTCATTGATCAGTTTGTTGAACTGAAAGATCAAGCGATTACAAGTGTTGACCCCGCCGAAAAGGAAAAGCCACGAGTTGCGCAGGTTCTCATCCGCAACGTTGTATTGTGCGCGGTGAGCATTCAGCCACTGACCACCGTCAAACCAGTCACCACCTCGCTGTGGGATCATGATCTCATCGGAAGAAACCTCTTGTAGCGCCATGTAGCTACCGTGGCTTTGAAAACCGTAAAGGTTGGTATACGCCGCGCCCATCGCTGCAATGAATTCTTCATCGTTTTTGAAGAATTCATCCGCTTTGATCTGATCGTAGAGTGTCTCCTCCAGATCAGAACAAGATTGGTTGAACGCGATAACGAACAGGCCTGCTAATAGGGCCTTAAACCAATATTTTTTCATGATTGCAATTGATTTAAAATGATTTAAGTACACTAAGTTTCACCCGTTTAAAACCCAAGTCGCCTGAAATGTTTCACCAATATCAGGCTTTTCTGAACAAATGAAAAATAGCATACATTTTAAGACCTCTGATGTGATTTTACCTTTCTTGTTGGGAATAGGTAAAATCAAATCTACTCACATTTAGAAGCCCAGGTTCAAACCAAAGGAGATACCTCTCACCATGAAGTAGGTACCACGACGGTCAATACCAGGAGACAAGATAGCATTAGCAGTGGCACGACCATCAACTAGTTGGTCTCTGTCACTTGGACGTGCTTCTGGGTCAGAACCGGTATACTTGGTGATGACGAACAAGTTTTGACCTTGTGCGAATACTCTGACCTTATTGAAGCTACTACCAGGTTTAAGATTGAAGGTATACCCCAATGAGGCATTGTCCAATTTCAAGAAAGATGCTTTCTCTACCTGGTAGCTGGAAAACTTGGCCCCATCTGTCAACTTTTCATTGAAGTACCCATCAGCTTTGACGCGGTTCCAGGTCAAGGTATTCAGGGTTTCGTAGAAGGTCCGGTAAGTGTTAACCAGGTCGTGGCCAAATACCCCACGGAAGAACAAGTTCACATCGAAATTACCCATTTTGAAAGAGTTGCCCCAGCCTAGTTCCCAGTTTTGGATACCATTGCCGATTACTGTTTCATCGTCAATTCTTTCCTCTTGTTTGCCATCACCATCCAGGTCTTCGAATTGCCATTTGCCGTCCTCTTTCACACCTTTGTAAATGAAGCCGTAGAAGTTACCAATCGGCTCACCCTCTTTGACGCGGACCATATCTGTACCGTTCAAACCTGGAGAACCAACGTTGGCAATGAATCGCTCCGTACCGAAGTCAAATTCTTCATTCGACAGGGATACCAGTTTATTGGACAAGTAAAACGTAGGTGTCAAGGACAAATCATAGCTAAATTTCTCCTTCTTGATCACATTGTAGTTCAGGGCAATTTCCAAACCAGTGTTGCGGATTTGGCCCAGGTTTATATCGGTTGTGGGTACGAGGTTTGGTGGAACGGGTACCTGTACATTAAAGAGTAAGTCATTAACGTCACGCACATAGTATTCTATCGAACCATTCAGGCGGTAGTTCATAAAGGAGAAGTCGACCCCAACGTTGATGTCCGTCTGGCGCTCCCACTTCAACCCCGGGTTAGGGTTGGATACTGGCTGTACGGAGGGTACATAAGCACCATTGTAAAAGAAGTTGGCCCCTAAGCCAAAGCGCTCAAGTGCAATATAGCTGCTTCCAGGAATGTTACCTGCCTGGCCATAGCTGACGCGGAATTTGAACGCATCAGCAAAATCCAGGCCCATCGCCTTTACCAAGTCAGCACCGAAGGATACCCCTGGAAAAATACCGTACTTGTTGCCGTCACCAAAACGAGAGTTGCCCTCGCGGCGCACCGTTACAGCCATGTGATAGGTGTCATCATAGCTCAAATTCAAACGTCCGAATTGTGATACGCTTTCAAAATCATTGCGGTAGGAGAAAGCACTACTTTCTCCCAAACGCCAAGAGAATGCAGTACTCAAGTTATCGTAGCCAAATACATCACTCAGGAAATTGAACGCACTTGCACCAGTACCCTGAAAATCGTTTTTGATGTATTCATACCCCCCCAACAGGCGGAAGTCTAACTTACCAAAATTCTTGGCATAAGTAGCTGTAAATGTAGCTTGTTGGATATTCGTTTGGTCGTTGCGACGGCTAGCTTGACCTCTGCGGTCAACCCCACCACCAAACAAAGACTGCCGGCTAGTGTAAGAGCCAAAAAAGTCATTGTTGCGCTGACGAGAGTAGAAACCCGAAACCGTCAAACCTTTGGCCAGTTCATAGTCTAACTTGAAGTTGCCCAAAATTTCAGCATTTTCACCTTCGTTCGTGGTCAGCTCATTGATCGCTACCGGGTTGAAATAATCAAACAACAACTCCTCATAATAGCCACCATACTTGGCAAATTCAGGTTTGTCTGAACGCACTGGTGCTGTCGGGTTGTATAACTGCGCATACCGTAGTGCAGCTTGGTTTCCAAAACTTGCTTTGATGGTAGTGATCGACAAATCAGCAGTGAGCGTCAATTTGTCGTTCAAGGCCTTTTGAGTCAAAGAGAAGCGGCCATTGAGTGTCTCACGACCAGTATTTCTCTGAATTCCTTCTAGATCACGGAAGTTGAAAGCTACCCGATAGTTGCCTTGTTTGGTACCCCCAGAAAATGACAAGTTGTGGATGTGTGAAAGCGCGCTTTGGGTTACTTCATCTACCCAGTCGGTGCTGGCTCCACGATCTGCATAAGTCGCTTTAACAGCAGCGGGCAAGTTGAAACTTGGAATTTGACGCCATTCTTCAGCGGTCATGATTGGCAAGTCACGCATTCTGCTCTCTGTGGTGACCATACCGTTGTAGTCAACCGTAAAGCGACCATTTTGGCCACGTTTGGTTGTGATCAGAATTACCCCTGATGCACCCCGTGAGCCATAGATGGCCGCTGCGGAAGCATCCTTTAGAACAGTCATGGTCTCGATATCGTTGGGGTCAACGTTATTCAAAGAACCACCTACTGCTCCATCGATTACGATCAGTGGAGAGGCGTTGGCACCCAAGGTTGACAAACCACGCAAGCGCAGTTGGAAGCCTTCGTTGGGGTTACCCCCAGCGCGCGTAATGGACAAGCCTGCTACTTTACCCTGCAGCAATTGCGCAGCACTAGTGATGTTCCCCCCGTTGAAATCTTTAGCTTTGACCTGGACAATGGAACTAGACACTTCTCTGGATTTAGAGCTACCGTAACCAGTTACCACCACTTCGTCCAGCAATTGGCCTGCTTCCAGTTGAATGTCCAGTGTAGTTGCGGTACCTATCGGAAGTCGCTGTGTCGTATAACCCGTGTAAGAGATTTCCAGTTCGGTTGCACCCGCTGGAACCTCCAAGGTATAAGACCCATCGAAATCGGTAACTGTGCCTGAACCAGTACCCACTACGAGGATGTTGGCACCGATGAGTGCTTCGCCGTTGCTTTTGTCGGTAATTTTACCAGAAAGCGAACGTTGGGCGAAAGCGAAGTTGCACAAAAGAATTGCAACTGCCGCGAGAAGCCACCTCGAGCAATAGCCGACTTTAAGTTTCATACATTATTAGTGTTTTGTTAAAAAAATTGTGCTTACATCAAAAAATTGCCTTCCTTTCAGAAAGCGTGTGTATAGGAAACCCACTTCACAGTAGGGAATCTTTCACTGCAAATGATTTTGAACCATTGTCTCTCTTTCGTATTTTAACTGCGCTTATTTGCTGGGATAGGTTTTTTCCCAAACTTGGTGTGTGCATTACACTAATTGACCGGGCGTAAAAGTCTAAAATAAGTCTGAAATAACCAAGAATAGGTAAAAAGATTTTCGGGATATTTTGTTTTACCAAATTATATTGTGAATCGAAAAGCAAGCTTCCAAAGCTCTAGGGTTCCAAAGTTCCAGGGCGGTCACCAAGCAGAGTCGAGGTGCGGCCTGGAACTTTGGAACCCCGAAACACGGAACCTCTTTTAAAACCTGACTGTATGAAACCTATTGCCTTTGTTCTTTTTGGACTATTGTACCTTGGATGTTTCGTCAATGTTAAAGCACAGGGAAACGACTTGACTTTTCTCAATGGCCAAACCCATGTAGACATTCCTTTTGATTATGAAAACAATTTCATCATCATCAAACTGATGTTTAACGACATCTTCCCCCTTAAATTCATTTTTGATACCGGCGCAGAAAACACCATTTTAACCAAGCGCGAGATCACGGATTTGTTTCAAATCGATTATCAAAAACGTTTTACCATTTACGGCTCCGATTTGAGCCAAACCCTCTACGCCTACCTGGTCAGGGGAATCTCTTTTCGCATCGGCGACATGCGGGCCAGCCAGCGTTCTATTTTGGTGCTAGAAGAGGACTATTTTCAGTTCGACGAGTTTTCGGGGATTGATATCCATGGCATTCTCGGTGCTGATTTTTTTCGACGCTTTATTGTCAAAATCAATTATTACAAACAGATCATTACCCTCTACGATCCGGCTGTTTTTCAGCTCCCCAAAGGGCATTTTACTGAATTCCCCCTGGAGATGCACCGCAGTAAGCCTTATTTGATTGCTCCGGTCAAATTGGGCAATGATACCACCATACAAACCAAATTATTGATGGACACGGGGGCCAGCATTGCCTTGTTGCTCTATACGGATACCCACGACGGGCTTAAAATACCTGAAAAAGTGATCCGGAGCGTTTTAGGGCGAGGCCTGGGTGGCGTCATCTACGGTTACTTAGGCCGGGTCAAAAGTTTGAAATTTTCTGAGCATCAGTTCAATGAGGTACTCACCAATTTTCAAGAAATACCCGTGGTTGAGGACAGTACTTACATGAACAAACGCAATGGCATCATTGGAAATCAACTACTGGACCGTTTCACGCTCATCATCGATTACGTCCAAAATAGGGTCTTTGTACAGCCCAACCCCTATTTCAAGAAAAAATTTGAATTCGACCGCAGTGGGCTGTTTGTCACTGCCTCCGGTGCGGCGCTTTCCAAATTTATTGTCTTCGACATCGTTCCACTTAGCCCGGCGGCCAAGGCTGGGATCATTTCCGGAGACGAAATTAAATCCGTCAATGGGGTACCTGCTTCTTTTTTTAAACTCCAGGATTTGATGTCCAAATTCAGGGGAAAAGTGGGAAAAAGGATCAACATGATCATCCTGCGCAACGGAGAGCGGATAAAAACGGAGCTGAAATTGGAAGACCTGATCTAGTTGAAAAGTTTAAGTTTAAACTCTTCAACTTTTTATTTTGTAGTGTCATACAAAGCTTTATCTTTGCACCCAATTTCTTCAAAAAGCAATTAAAATTTAATTCATCATGTTTGCAATCGTAACGATAGCTGGTCAACAATTCAAAGTTGAGGAAGGGCAGGAGCTCTTCGTCCACCAGCTCGACGCAAATGCAGGCGACGGAGTTTCTTTCGATCAGGTTCAATTGATTGAAAAAGACGGCGCCGTGCAAATTGGCAAGCCTTTCGTTGGCAGTGCCTCGGTCAGTGCAACGGTAATCGGCCACCAGAAAGGTGACAAAGTGGTCGTGTTCAAAAAGAAAAGACGCAAAGGCTACCGCGTGAAAAACGGTCACCGTCAGTCTTTCACCAAAATCAAAATTGACAGCATCGCTGGTTAAACCAAACTAAAAGAAATTAGTCATGGCACATAAGAAAGGCGTCGGTAGTTCCGACAACGGCCGGGACAGTAACAGTAAACGCCTCGGCGTAAAATTGTTCGGCGGCCAGTATGCTAAGGCAGGAAACATCCTCGTTCGTCAGCGTGGCACCAAATTCCACCCAGGCGAAAATGTATACATGGGCAAAGACTTTACCCTGCATGCACAAATTACGGGTACAGTATCCTTTTCCAGGTCTAAGAAAGACCGTACTTACGTCAACATCCTTCCACTGGAAACTGCACTTGTAGCCAAAGCTGCACCAGTAGTTGTGGAGGAAGTGGCGGATGTAGTCACCACACCAGTTGCTAAAAAATCAGCTTCCATCACCTTGCCTAGCGGCAAAAAGGTGAAGCAGGATGACCTGAAACTGGTTGAAGGCATTGGTCCAAAAATCGAAGAGTTGATGCACGCAGCAGGAATTACGACCTGGGCGGAATTGGCAGCTGCTCCTATCGAAAAATTGGAAGAAATTCTGGATGAGGCTGGTCCTCGTTTCAGAATCCACGATCCTGCTACTTGGGGCAAACAAGCCGCAATGGCGGATGCTGGTCAGTGGGCAGAACTGGAAACCTATCAGGACGAGCTGAAAGGTGGCCGGGAAGAGTAGTCTTAATCTTCCACCCTACAAGTTTAGTTTTCATAGCTTTATATTTTGGGCCCTGCTTCTTCTTTCTAGGAGCAGGGCTTTTTCTGTGCCTGCGGCACAGAATCCCACGGCTCCCTTCCCTTCTTCCCACGAATAAATTCGTGGGGTGGGATGTATGGTGGCCTCCCACGGATAAATCCGTGGGTTGGCGTAAATTCTTGGAGGAATGGAAAGCCAACACACCCACACCATCACACTTCACACACACACCCTTTCTTGCGGATAAATCCGTGGGTTGGCGGTGTCCTCCAGGAATGGAAGGCCATGTTGAGGCAGCCCTAGGTAGGCTGCCCAAGATTCCTAAATTCCTTTGTCCATTTCGAGTTGCAGGGATTGTACAAAGCGCAGGCCAGCGGCGGGATTGGTAGCCAGCGGAACATTGTGCACATCGCACAAGCGCATCAGCATGCTGACATCCACTTCGTGGGGGTGTTTGCCGAGGGGGTCGCGAAAGAAGATGATCATGTCAACTTTCCCTTCCACCATGCGACTGGCGATCTGAGCGTCGCCACCGAGAGGGCCGCTGAGCATCCGTTCAATTTCCAAGCCAGCTTTTTCTAAGTAAGATCCGGTGGTGCCCGTAGCGATGAGGTGAATGTCGTGTTCTTTAAAAAAATCGATGTGGTCGCGAACAAAACCTACCATATCTACCTTTTTGCTATCGTGTGCGATCAGTGCAATGGTCATTTTTTACAGTTTTTGGGGCTAAAATAGATTAAGTAATCTGTGGCGTAAACTTTTTGACACCTTAAATTGTAAGAGATACCAGAAAACTTGTCTGGCATGTTTGGTTTGCACAAACAATAACATTGATACACCACAAAGGGTGTACAACTACTACCTTTACCTGAAAATAAATGGATGAATATAACGTTTGCAAGCCACAACTTTGTTTTACCATCTTTATTTCATAAATCAAACGTAACTATGAAAAAGTTCTGCTCGATTATTGCAGCCCTTTCCATGGCTTTAGCATTTGCTATGCCACTGAGTGCCCAAATTCAAACACCTGCAGCCAGCCCTACGGTTGAGCTAAAAACCAGAGTAGGCCTTACCGATGTAACCCTGCTTTACTCTCGCCCTAGCATCAAAGGTCGTACGATTTTTAGTGCTGACAAAACAGCCGTCGTGCCTTTCGGTGCCATGTGGAGAACTGGTGCCAACTCGGCTACCAAAATTTCCTTCAGCGATGATGTAACCATTGGTGGAACAGCAGTAAAAAAAGGCGATTATGCCATTTTCACTACTCCTGGTGCCAGCGAGTGGAAAGTGATGTTCTTCACCTACGACACGCCTAACTCAGGTGGTTATGGCGACAAAACTGCCGCTGCAACCTGGACTTTGAAGCCACAAAAATTGGCTGAAAAAGTAGAAACCTTCACCATCGACATCAACGATCAAACGATGGACAAGGCCAGCATCAACATCATCTGGGAAAACACCAAGGTGAGCATGCCCCTGAGTGTAGACGTAGATGCTAAGGTAAAAGCCAACATCGACCGTGTATTGGCTGGTGCTTCTGCCAACGATTATTACACCGCTGGTTCCTACTACCACGATACCAAAAAAGACCTGAACAAGGCTTTGGAATGGGTTCAAAAGGCTAACGCCATGTCTCCACAGTTCTGGACTTTGCGCAAAGAGTCTTTGATCCTGGCCGACCTGGGTCGCAAAAAAGAAGCCATCGATGTGGCTATGAAGTCTCTGGCTGCAGCTAAAAAAGAAAACAACCAGGATTACGTGCGCATGAACGAAGCTTCGATTGCGGAGTGGAAGAAATAAGCGAATAGCTATCAGCTATGAGCCATCAGCTATGAGCTATCAGCTTTTGCTGACCGCTCATAGCTGACTGCTGATGGCTCATACCTGATAGCTTTTCACTTTTCGCTTAAAAACATACCCCAACTCCCTTCTCACCTTCTCATTGCTCACCACCTTATACCGAGGTGCCTCATCTGGCAAAAAAGTGGGTGGGTCAAAACCTTCGGCCACAGCTTGCGCAGTGTAATAATCAGCTTTGCGCGGATGATCATCGGCGCATACATTGTACAGTTTGCCCCAAGCCGCCTGCTGAATCAGCGCTTCAATTACGCCAATACAATCATCGAGGTGGACTAAATTGACCGGGGCATTGCCTTCGGGTACATCGCGTTTGCCAGCAAAAAAGCGGCCCGCTTTGCGATCCCCACCTACCAAACCGGACATGCGCAGGATCGTGGAATTTTCACTGGGATAATTGGTTTTTACGATTTTTTCAGCCTGAATCAAGGCTCGCGCGGAGGCGGTATCAGGCTTTAATTCCGAATCTTCAGTCACCTCGGCATTTACATCGCCATAAACACTGGTGGAACCTACAAACAAAATTTTTGCCACCCCACGCGCTTTAGCCAACTCCACAATCGCCTGAATTTGGGTAGGATACCAAAGTTCTACATCGGGCCTGCGCCGCGAAGGAGGAATATTGAGAATTATCAAATCTGTGTCAAAAAATGCAGGATCGCTGAGCTCGACCTTGCCTTGATCTACCTGCAGCAAAGTGGGATTTAGCCCTTCAGCATGCAACAAATCGAGCTTTTCGGGTGTGGTTGTGGAGGTTTTTACCGTGTAACCCAGCTTCAGCAAGTGTTTGGCCAACGGCCAGCCCAACCAGCCTGCACCCAAAACTGATATCTTTTCTACTGCATTTGAAGCCATGACAAATATTTGATTTGACAATTCAATTCAAAATTCTTAACTTAGAAATCTCAAAGGAACGAGTGAAAAATAAGTTAGTGATTTTGCCGCCGCTATTTTGAGTTTAATCGAGTATCTTTTGAGGCGAATAGCATGCCTATTTAACGAAAAAGATGGGAAGAGTAAACTCAAAAGAGCAAGGCAAAACGCTAAATTATTTTTTAATCGTTCCTTACCACCCACCATCTCAATTGTGGGGCATCAGTCAACAACACAAAAAGAAACGCTTATGCATCCAAAGCAACCCTACAAGCCCATAAGTTGCGACTTTTACGATGAACTGGAGGCATACGCCACGCAACAAAAAATTGTAGTGGTAGAATTTGAAACGCCTGAGGGCAACATGCGCCAGTGCGAGGTACGCATCGTAAACCTCGAAACCCGCAACAAAGAGGAATTTGTCACCCTGGACAATGGCCTGGAAATCCGCCTGGACTACATACACGACGTCAATGGTCGGCTAATGCCTGATCACTGCTGACGTTCAAAGCAACCAGGGTCGGGCTTTTGCGCATTGCGTGTGGCATTCTCAATGTCGGTAGTAATGGCGCGTGGAGTCTTGATCGGCTTGCCGTAGTCGAGTGCAATTGACAAACTATCCAGTCGATAATCATCTTTGTTCGGATCCTTAAAGACCTTATCCGTCGACTTGCCATTGATACATGGATCACATATTTCGCCCAAAAAATTGACAAATTGACCACGGGCGATTAAGTCTTGAACCTTTACGACACAATTTTCAAATTTCACATTGAAGATCCCTGCGGTTTGACCTTGGGAGGCGTCGCTCAATTCCATTTCGTCGCGGTCTGAGCCGTAGATGACACAGTTGCGGAAATTGGCGTTGAGGCGGTACACATTGGCTACACTACAATCTTCTTTGTAACAGCGGAAATTGTTCATGCCCAAAGCCGAGGCCCGAATGCCATAACTCACCATGGTACAGTAGGTAAAGTTGTAATCACCCCCGTGGCGCAGGGTCACGGAAGTTACCTGATTGTTGTAAAACAGGCAATTTTCAGCCGTCACCGTACTGTGGATGGCCAGCAGTCCACTGCCAGCAGTATTGTAAAAGCGGGAATTTCGAATGGTCAACTGCGCCGAAGAATCCACATACACCCCAATATTGGAGTTCTTGATGGTGGTATATTCGATCACATTGCCCCGGCTGCCACGCCCGATGAAGATGCCATTCCACTGCCCAGCATCGTCCTGAAAGGATTCTTCGAGGCGGTCACCCTGAATGATCACGGGTTTTTCTTTGCTGCCTTTTACATTCAAACGCCCATTGCGCAGCACGTAGATTAGGCCGTCGTTGTAAATGTCGAACAGGTCGTTTTTGGCCACCCCCCCATGCACATAGATGCGTGTACCGGCGGGAATGTTCAGCGTGCAGCTGTCGATAAAAACGGCGCCGTAAAATACGTACGGCTTGGGGTCATTAAACGTAATTTCGCTATTGCGGCAGGACAACACCACCGGCTTCCCGCCATTGAAGCGGCTGGGGAAATAATTGGCGTTTTGCCCCCAGGCTTCCAGGGTTACTTCTTGTACATTACCATTGGTTTCAAAAATCACTTTTTCATCCACAATAAAGGGGCTCACCGACAGGGGGGCGTTGGGGTCAATGGTCACCGTGGCAAAGAGGTAGATGCTGTCGTTGGCGTAAATTTCTACGTCCTGAAACTCGCGCCCGGGAATGCCATCCACGTTCAACGTAAACTTCGATTTGTCGCGGTTGAGCAAAAATATTTTGGAGACCCGAATGGGTTGGTCGTTGTTGTTGATGATTTTGATGTAGCGCACCGCCGATCCGCGCCGGGTAAAAACGGTATCAAAACGCAGGGTATCCGTAGAAAAAGCCAGCTTGGCATTGGCATCGGTGGTGAAGCTTTCGTCGTCGTTGCAGGAACCAAGGGCAATAGCGATGCTGAAGAGGATGAGAACGTAAAGGTATAAACGCGTCATGCGGACTTTTTTTGGATATTGAACGGCAAAGGTAGGAAAAAGTGTGTGTTGTGTGGGTGTGAATGTGCGGGTGCGGTGGCGAAAGCCGGGATTTGGTGTCCCCAATCTCTGGCAAATCACAACACGCTACACCAGCCATGAAAGGGCGATATCTATCAAGGAAGGGTAGCGCCCTTCCGATTTTCAAAATCACACAATCCGCCCCACCCTATCACGTTTACCATCTGTACCTCAAAGTCTGATTATTCAATAAATCAGGAAATAGGTAACCCAATCCTTATCCACCCAACAACCCCGCCCCTTTTTCCAATACCCTCCGTTCCTGCTCTTGCCGGATGCTTTCCAGCGATGCTGCATCGGTTGCTTCCAACATGCGTATGGCCACATTCCAGACCTCCTGTCGCCAACTGCTGATGAGTTGTGAAAGTAGCCATTCATCCATACGCCCCAAAACCCGATCAACTACGGCCATGATTGGCGAAGCTGGTTCTACCACGGTATCCTGCACTGCATCAATGGTACTGCTGATGATGGCATTCACGGTTTCGTGGTCGTTTTGGCGGGAGCGACGCTGGGCATCGTCGAGGGTAGTCCATTCCTGGCACAAACAATCGTATAAGGACAGCGGTAAATCGTAATTGATGTGGGCATTGACTCCGAGCAGTAGGTTTTGCAACACATGTAGCTCTTGATGTTGGGCCGCCTCATGTGCTTGCTTCCATACGCTGGAGGTATGCTCAGCCCGGTGTTCGTAGGCCTCCAGGGCCACAAAATAATACTCAGCAAAACGTTGCATGAGAATACTTACCCAATCCGGGTCTTCAAATTGCCCCTCCCGAATGGCCGCAACCATATTGGTACTCATCATGCTGTAACAACGCAGAAAGATGTAGCGCCGATCAGCGGATTTTTCCCAGGTATCGGCTTGCTGGATCATTTTTTGAAGGAGAGTGTCTAGGTGTTGCATGGGTCAGAATATGTGTATGAAGCGAGGGCAATACAATATTACAAATTTATTGCCATTACTACCGATGCCTCAACCCCATCAACAACGAAAATGCCTTATCCAAATCTCGATTCGACAACACGATCGTATATTCATTCGAAGTAGAGATCATTTCCACGAGGTTGATCCCATTGAGGGCCAATTCTTTGAGGATGTAGTAGTACACCCCGTAAATGGCCTGGTTGCCTTCGGGGAGCATCAAACTGATCGAGCAGAGGTCTTTTTCCTTGATTAGCATTTTTTCGCTGTGAAAAATTTCCTCCAGTTTTTCGCCCATACTTTCCGAAATAACGATGGTGGTTTCCGATACCCCTTGGGAAAAAGAGTAAAAAACCTTGGCTGCTTCACTGATGGCATTGAGCAGTTCCACTTGTCTGGTTAGCAGGGTCTCGGAGTTGAGGAAGGTATAGTCCAAGAGGCCGGAACGCACACTGATGTCGGTCATTTTCCGAAAAAAGAGGCGCAGGTTTTTGTCCAAATGCAACAAATCGCCCAAGGGCATGCGGTTGATGGCCATGACAATGGCACTGCTGTTGACCTCTTTACCCGCTGCTTTTTCCACGTCTGGCTGAATTTTGCGTGCCAGGGACGATACATTGACCAATCCATCTGCCAATGCCTCCAGCATAAATGGGGAACTGCTGATGATTTGATTGACGTGTTCAGAAATTTTTATCACTTTGTTTAAATTTTAACGAAAATATATTTTTTCGTACAATTACAAGTTAAAAATTCCAGTTTTTATTTTCACCCTCTACATTTGTTTCATCAATCAAAGATGACTCGCTGGTAGTTGTCCATTGGTTATTCACAGTATCAAGTAAACAATCATGCAAGTTCTGAAATTTGGTGGCACATCGGTAGGAAGTCCGGAAAGGATGCGTCGGGTAGGAGAATTGATCGATGATGGGTTGCCCAAAATTGTAGTACTGTCGGCGGTGTCTGGCACGACCAATAAGTTGGTGGAATTGAGTGAACTCATTCGCAAACAGCAGATTGAGGTAGCTTCCATCAAGCTGGCCGCCTTGCGTGAAGAATACCGGGTATTTGTGAATGAGCTGCTGCCAGTTGAACCCTTTCAGGAGAGAGGTCACGCGGTAGTAAGGGCGATTTTTGATGGCATGGAGCAATTGTTGTGGGTCAATCGTTTTGAAGCCAGCCATGAAAAATGGATTTTGGCCCAGGGCGAAGTGATTTCCACCAATCTGTTCCAAATCTACCTCGAATACATCGAGCGGCCTTCGGTGCTCTTGTCCGCGCTGGATTTTATGCGCATCGACGAGCACGAAGAACCGGATATGGAGTGGATCCAAAAACGTTTGGAGCTCTTGTTGTCACAACAGCACCCATTGGCCACTTATTTCATCACCCAAGGCTACATTTGTCGCAATGCCGCCGATGAAGTCGACAACCTGCAACGCGGTGGTAGTGATTACAGTGCAACCTTGATCGGTGCCGCTATCCAAGCTGAAGAAATTCAAATTTGGACTGACATTGATGGTATCCACAACAACGATCCGCGCATCGTGGAAAACACCTGGCCGATCCGCCAAGTATCGTACCGGGAAGCTGCCGAGCTGGCTTACTTCGGGGCCAAAATTTTGCACCCCACCTGTGTCATCCCAGCGGAAGACCGTCAGGTGCCGATTGTACTCAAAAACACTTTTGAGCCAAAATCGCCAGGAACCCTGATTTCAAATGCATCTTCCAACCGGACCATCACCGCCATTGCAGCAAAAGACGACATCACGGCCATCAAAATTCAAAGCGGGCGAATGTTGCATGCTTACGGCTTTTTGCGCCGGGTATTTGAAGTATTCGAGCAGTACCGGACACCGATTGACATGATCACCACTTCCGAAGTATCGGTTTCTTTGACCATCGATTCCGACAAACACTTGCCAGACATCATTCGCTCGCTGGAGCTCTTTGGAGAAGTGAGTGTAGACAAGAATCAGTCGATCATCTGTATCGTGGGAGATGCACTGAGTGCGCATACCGAAGTAACCAAACATATTTTTTCGGCGCTGGAAAGTATTCCACTGCGCATGGTTTCTTACGGTGGGAGTAGCAACAACATCTCAATTCTGGTGAGTCGGGATGCCAAAAACGCTGCCCTGCGCAGCCTGCACAAGCACTTATTTCAAAACACAAATACTACGCTGTCAGTAAATTTTTAGGCTAAGAAACGCATTCAGTGATTTTTTTTCTGGTTAGGGCATACTGAATGCATAATCAAACCCGCTCGAAAGGTGAATGAACCTTTCAGCGGGTTTTTTAAAAAATATTGTAAATCAATACGGTATGACAACTTTTAAAAAACTAAAAAAAAAAACCAGCAAATAGGTGACTTCGCTTTAATCTCTCGTCTTAAGATAAAATTTGCAAAACGAACTAAACCCTTTACCTTTGTAGTCTAAACCTTAAATTTCCGTCCCAATCAATTTAGTGTGTTCACCAACCGGTGAATCACAAAACTGCGTAAAATTTAAAAGACCTTTTTTCAAATGCTTACTCTGGACTTCGTCCATATGTATAAAGATTGTTTATAGGGGGAACTTATTACATTTTGGGGGCAGGGCGTTCATCGCCTTGCCTCTTTTTATTTCTGCACTTTGGTAATCCCTTCTTCTAACTTCCCACAATCGCAAAAACTATTTACCTTTGCGCATCTTTTTTCAAACTAGACTTTATTATCTACCAAACAATGGCACATAAGAAAATTCAGTCGGCCCTTATTTCTGTGTACTATAAGGATGGACTAGAACCGATTATTCGCGAATTGCACCAGCATGGCGTAACGCTCTATTCAACGGGCGGAACTCAACAATTTATTGAGGAACTGGGGATTCCGGTTATCCCGGTTGAAGACCTGACCTCCTACCCTTCTATTCTGGATGGGCGGGTAAAAACGCTGCACCCCAAAATTTTTGGCGGCATTCTGGCGCGGCGGGAAGAAAAACACCAAGCCCAGTTGGCGCAATACGAGATCCCCGAAATTGACCTGGTGATCGTCGACCTCTATCCTTTTGAGGAAACCGTAGCCAGCACCAGCGATGAAAAAACCATCATCGAAAAAATTGACATTGGGGGTATTTCCCTGATTCGGGCAGCGGCCAAAAATTGTCAGGATGTAGCCATTGTGGCTTCACGCAGTGATTATCCTTTTTTCCTGGAACTGATCCAAACCAAACAAGGCGCTACTGAACTGGAAGACCGCAAGGAACTGGCTCGCCGGGGCTTTTTGGTGTCCAGCCATTACGATACTGCCATTTTTAATTATTTCAACCGAGGAGTACAAGAACCCTTGTTCAAACATAGCCTGATTCAACACGAAGCCCTGCGTTATGGGGAGAACCCGCACCAAAAAGCGGTATTCCATGGCGACTTGGAACAGTTGTTTGAAAAACTTGGGGGAAAAGCGATTTCCTTCAACAACATGGTCGACATTGACGCAGCTGTCGCTTTGATGCGAGAGTTTTTGGACGATGAGCCCACCTTTGCCATCCTCAAGCACACCAACGCTTGTGGGGTAGCCACCCGTCCTACGGTGTTGGAAGCCTGGCAGGCTGCGCTTCAGGCGGACAATGTATCGGCCTTCGGCGGAATTTTGATTTCCAATACAAAAGTTGACCTGGCTACGGCTCAGGCAGTAGACGAAATATTTTACGAGGTCTTGTTGGCACCCGATTTTGATCCAGCAGCAGCGGAGCTTTTGGTGAAAAAGAAAAACCGGATTTTGCTCAAAATCAAACACTTTGATGTACAAGCGCGCAATTTCCGCAGTTTGCTCAATGGAGTGATCGAGCAAGACACCGACTTAGCAATCGAAACGGAGAGCGATTTTAAAGTCGTTTCTAAAAAAGCACCGACTACGCCAGAGATCAAAGACATGATTTTTGCCAATAAATGCGTCAAACACCTCAAGTCAAACGCAATTGCCTTGGCCAAAAATGCCCAACTGATTGGCATGGGCTGTGGACAAACTTCTCGGGTGGATTCTATGCGCCACGCCATTGAAAAAGCCAATCGTTTTGGTTTGGACATCCATGGTGCAGTGATGGCTTCGGATGCATTTTTCCCTTTCGCCGATAGTGTACAATTGGCCCACGAAGCCGGTGTAACGGCGGTAGTACAACCAGGAGGTTCTATCCGCGATCAGGACAGTGTGGATTATGCGGATGCGCACGGGCTGGCGATGGTGATGACGGGGGTACGGCATTTTAAGCATTAAGGGCAATAAAAAAACAAGTGCTCATTTTGCCAGAGGATTAGATAAATAAACGCTTCATTTTAAGTTTTTTATCTAATCCTCTGGCTCAGAAAAAATGAGCACTTATTTTTGCCCCACTACTTAACGCATGAATTTAACGATCGACATTGGCAATTCCCGCACCAAACTCGCCCTCTTTGAGGGGGACACATTGGTATTGCGCCAACTCTGGGTGGAATGGACGATCGAGGATTTATTACAGCTACTAACCAACCATAAGGTACAGAATGTGATCTTATGTTCGGTAGGTCGGCGAATGGAACAGACCGAATTGACGCGCTTGGAAAGCCAATGTCGCCTCATACAGCTGGAAGCGGATACACCACTACCCATCCGCAATGCGTACAAGACCCCACAAACTCTGGGGAAAGATCGCCTTGCCGCAGTGGTAGGCGCTTTTGCCATTTTTCCTGGCGAGCATTGCCTGGTGGTGGATGCTGGCAGTTGTATTACTTACGAGTTTTTGAGTGCTGCGGGCGTTTACCTGGGAGGAAACATTGCTCCAGGTTTAAAAATGCGGCTGCGGGCCATGCATGAATTTACTGCGCGGCTTCCAGAAGTGGAGTTGGACAAACTGCATGAATGGATTGGAGATTCTACCCCAAGCGCAATGAACAATGGTGCGCTGTTGGGTACCGCACTCGAAATTGAAGGTTATAGTCAAAAATGGGCAACTTCAGAAGGCCACAGCAAAACCATCCTTACCGGAGGAGATGCCGCCCTACTGCAACAAACCCTGAGCATCAGCGCGATACACGAACCCGATTTAGTATTCATTGGATTGAACAAAATATTGAAACATAATGTCGAGTAGTTGGACGATAAAAACGGCGCTGAGTGCAGCCGTGCTGGTACTGTGGATGCCTTGGATGGCCTCGGCACAAACGACCACCGCACAAATTTTACCCAAGCAAAATTCGCCCTATTCTCGCTTCGGCTTGGGTGATTTGTTCTCACCAGCCCTGGTATCACAAACCGGGATGGCTGGCATGGGGATTGCGATACGCGATGGTTCCCATACCAATTGGTTGAATCCAGCTGCATTGAGCTCACTGGAAGTTGCCGCTTTTGAATTGGGCGTCTCAGCCAAATATTCCGCCCTGTCGGATGGAGATCAAAAAGATGTGGCATATAGTGGCAACCTGCGCCAACTTTCCCTGGCATTCCCGCTAAACAACTCTATCAACCGGGCGCAAGAACGCAAAAAGCGCAATTTCAACTGGGGGATGGGTTTTCACTTGACTCCCTACTCCGAAGTGGGGTACAACATCCAAAATGTAGAAATTCAAGGCGAAACCCTCGATCGGATTACCACTGACCTGAAGGGCTCGGGCGGAACCTACAAATTGGGATTTGGCAATGGTGTACGCATTGGTAATTTATCACTTGGTGCCGAATTGCAGTCTCTTTTTGGCAAAGTAGCCAATAGTCGGAGTGTTTCCCTGGACAGTGTAGCGCTGGCCTACTCCACCGATTTACAGGATGACATCAGCTACCGGAGCAGTATTTTTAAACTGGGTGCACAATACGTCATCAATTTGGATAAACCCAATGACCAAGGTGTTCGGGAAATTGGTGATCGTTCATTAATTCTTGGTTTCACTTACACCCCAAATAGTAACCTCAAATCCGTGAGCAGTCGTTTGTACCGTCGCTTGTCGCCTAATACTTCGGTGGCAGATACCATTACCTACGAAGCGGATATTGAGCGCGGTGGGACTTTACCTGGTGGAATGGGTTTTGGTTTAACTTATGAATCTTTGGGTAAATTGCGGATCAGTGCCGAGTATTTGCAAACCCGCTGGAGTGAGTACCAAAATGAGGCCAAATCGGAACCACTTTCTGACGCACGTCGCATGGCTTTTGGCCTCGAATTCATTCCAGATGTCCAGTCGTACAACAACAACTGGAGTCGCTCAAGATACCGTCTGGGTGTTTTTCACGCCCAGGACTCCCGCAGCACCAATGGAGAACAATTGACCAACTTCGGCGTAACACTGGGCGTTGGGATTCCCATCATTTTGCCTCGCCAAACCCTTTCTTTTGTCAACTTGGCACTTGAAGCAGGTCGTTTTGGCGCAGCGGATGGGCTGAAAGAAAATTATGTGCAGTTCCATTTTGGATTCACGCTGAACGACAGTAGTTGGTTCTTTAAGCGGAAATTCAATTGATGTTGAAGTGTGTTAAGCCTCAGTCGAATCGATCACCGAGCGGAGCCGAGGTGCAGATTCGATTGAGGCTTAACACACTTCAACACTACAGCGTTTTAAACAGCCCCCGTACCTCATCCACCAATTCGTGGAAATCCCGCCGTCCCATCACGTTTTCTTGCCAGGCCAGGCCACGTTCAATCAAATTATAGGTGTATTTGATGCGTGAACCCGGGATAATCTCGCCTTTCTCGTCACGATCTCGCCCCATCACCCACAGCGTATCCGCGATGGAAGCGGTCGATTCAATATCGTGCGACACCACGATGATCGTGTTGTGTTCGTGCAAAGCGGCGATGCTGCGCAGCAATTCGCATACTTTTTCAATCATGATGACGTCCAAACCACTAAAAGGCTCATCGAGCAAAAGGAAGTGATCCGAGCAAAGCAATTGCTGCGCAATGGCTACCCGTTGGCGTTGCCCACCGGAAAGTTCCGCCGGGAATTTATTGGCGTGACCTTGTAGGCCAAAGTGAGCCAACATTTCCTCACATTTGGCTTTTTGTTCATTGGCAGGCATCCCTTTGCGTGCAGCAGCCACCATCAAGTTGCCCATCACGGTGCGGTGGCTGAAGAGGGGGTAACTTTGTTGAACGACCCCTACCCTGCCCACTTTTACCGGAGTGAGTGGTTCTCCCAATAATACCTGACCAGTGTCCGGTTTCAACAGACCAGCCAGGATTTCAAAAAGTTTGGTTTTGCCGATCCCCGAAGGGCCCAAAAACCCTACGATTTGTCCCTGGCTCATCCCTGGCCGTACCACATCGCGAATGTCGACGTTGACATCGCGTAGAATCTGGTTTCCGCCCAGGTTAAGCGAAACATTTTCAACCTTGAGAATGGTATTTTTAAACTCGTGTGTCTGTGTCATGTTAAAGCGGGCTTATCTTCTTTCCAAACTCAAAGAAGCATAGGGACAAATGATGTTTTTGATGACGCCAATGAGGTAATCCATACCGATCCCCACCAGGAGAATCAAAATTTGGATGGCAAAAACCGCATCCAAGTGCAAGTGTTTGTTCTGGTTGAGCAACATGGCGCCAACTCCCCCTTCAGCACGGGAAATCCCCTCCACCATGGTCAGCATCATCCAACTGATGGCAAAGTTTTGGCGAATGATTTCGAACACTTCATGCAATCGCCCCAGAATGATGACCTCCCACACGGTTTGCCACTCACTCATGCCCAGGGTACGCGCATGGTTGAACTCCGTTTTGGGAATTGCCTGAATCATCGCGATCGCAGAAGTGACAAAAAATACCGTGATGCCAAACACCATCAAAGACACTTTGAGATTGTGGCCGCCAGAGGTGAGCAGGGTAAAAACGAAGCTCAAACCTACGAGGGTTAAAAAGCGCCCTTTGGAAACAAGAAAGGCCGTGGGGCGAAAAAAAGGCAGGACGGTCAGGTAAGACAAAGCCAGGGAAATCAAAATGGCTAAACCCATGGCCTGCAAACAGAGCCCCATGCTGGTGAACAATTCCCGGATCAAATCCCCCCCCTTCAACAATCGGCTGAAGGCCCCGAGAATTTCGGGCGGTCGGGGCAAAATTTCGGAAGAAGAATACCAGGCGACCATAGCAATGATGACTTGCACCACGATGATCAACGCCATGGTCATTTTACTGACGCTGGTATTGGGTTTGAATGCCCGAATAAGGTCTTGAAGGTAGTTGGACATGGTTGGTTCGTTGGGGCGACCCTACGTGGTCGTCCTATAATTGGGGCGGCCACACAGGGCCGCCCGTACGGTTATTATTTACCCATAATAATTTCCACCCGGCGGTTTTTCGCCCGACCAGCTGGTGTATCATTGGATACAACCGGGTTGCTGGCACCATGTGCAAATACCGTTACCCGCCCCTCAGGGAAGTTGTTGGCGGATTTGTTTTCCAACCAGGTTTTGATGGCAAAAGCGCGACGCTCCGACAGTTTCAGGTTGGTAGATGGATCACCAATGTTGTCAGTATGGCCATGTACTTCTACTTTCAGGTTGCTGGCAATCACCAAGTCGTTGAACAGTTGCTCCATCACTACCTTTGTGGCGGGAGTAAACTCTGCGCTACCGGAAGCAAATTCGATGGCCCAAGATTTTTTACTCACCGTTTCGCGGATGTTGTCATCGGCATTGAACTCATTTTCATCCGCACTGGCAATGCCGCTACCAGCACGAGCGAGTACACTCTGAAGGAACCGGGTGTTGATCACCTGCTCTGCCGCAGGATAAGTAGGCACCAGATCAGGATACAACTTTTTCACGATGTCTCCGAAAGTGGTGTATACGATCTTGATGATGTTCGTACTACCAGGGTTGACCCCAAAAATTTCGGCGTTGTCGGCCAGGTTGTTGACCCGTGAGCCACCGAGTTCAACGGGCAGGCCCTTGCGGTCGGTTTCGGTGACCCCTTTGTAGTATTTCTCCCAGTACTCAGCGGTTTCTTCGTTGTAGACCTCTGCGCTGATTGCCGCAGCTTTTTTAAGGGCTGGGGAGAAAGATTTTACCTGGTCGCCACCAGCAGCAATCCCTTCAATCAGGTTTTCTACCAAGCGAGGATTGTCTTCCATCCACTTTTTGATGCCAATCAATACACAAGGCATCTGGCTGCGGTATTCCTTGGTGGAAACGATGGAGATCAAGCCACCTTTCTTTTTGGCTACCATTACGTCACCGGGCGTCCAGGTGGTTACCCCAGTTACACCAACGGTTACTTTTTTACCCGTACGTTGGCCTTTTTTGACTTCGTCGCGCTCTTCGGTGTAGCCATTGATGTATTTTTCAGAAGCATCGATGTAGGTGTCGGCAGCGATAAAGTTCATGGCTTCGGGGTCGTAGGTGGTTTCGTCCGCATTGACGGGGATTCCGTTGTCAGAGCACCATTTGATCACGATGTTCCAGTCACCGTCCCGCAATACGGCGGTGGTGACCCCACCCCGGGCTGCCTGTGGATTTTCTTTCCAGGCTGGCGGGCCCATAAATTTGTCTTCGCCCAAAGAACGACCGCAGGTAAAGACGATCTGAGCGCGGTAATCGGCACCCAGTTTTTCGAGTTGCGGGTTCAGCCCGGCCAAGAATGCCGCAGCGCCGTCGCCCATGATGGTTACGAAGTGAGCGCCTTCCTTAGTTTCGGGATCACTTTTGTAACTTTCTGCAAATTTGACCAGAGAGGCCTGCATTTGGGGCACATCATCCTGACGGGTGATTTTCAGGTTGACTTTTTTAGAAGCCATGATGCTTCCTTTGGTGGTTTCTGCGCCACCATTGGCGAGGAGAGCACCCATTTGTGCATTCCAGGCCCAAAGCAGCCAACGGATTTCTGGAGTGCCAACATTGGCAGGGGTTGAACTGGGGAGTTCGAGTGGTAGCACGCTGGTAGCAGCGTTTTTGGGGGCATCCGGTAAGTCTACTTTTTCGATTACGGTTGACTCCTGAGTCGTTCGCTGACCCAAGTAGCCCATGTTGCCCAAAATTTTTACACCAGCGAAGATTACGCCCCCGATGACCAGGAGCACGGCGAGTTTGCCTAAAGTGGTTAATCGTGCCATAATGAGATAAGGGTTTTCCGGATTTGGTGCTGGAGGAAATAGTCCACCTGCTTTTCATTCGGTTTTTTGTGTTTCAAGGTTGCTGTTTTGTTCCATTTAGTTTTGTTGCAGCTTCCCTTGATGTCAACAAATATAATCGAAATTCGGAAGGGAAAGCAAAGATTGTCGCTGAGGATACAGGGAAAAACGATTGGTCGAAGCAAAAAATCGTTGGAACTCCATTTTTTGGCATAGCTTTCTCAGACGAAAAAGCCAATTCGAGGCACGATTAAACAAAATTCTTCCTAAAACATTTAAATTGTATAACTTAGCATTGAAGTAGTTTGGTAATCAGTCGCCTATTCTTCATCAGAACGCTTACACTTATGCAGAAACTAATTCCTTCTCTGTTTATCCTTTTTTGGTGTTTGTTGTGCTCGGGTTTGCTCCAGGCACAAAATTGGAAAGGGCGTGTGATTGTAAAGCATTTAGGTGACTCGATATACAGTCCTATTCAATTAAAAAATCAATCAAGGAAAATAACGGTCAACACTGATTATCAAGGTTTTTTTGAGCTGAATGCTAAAACAGGGGACAGCATTTCCATTCATTTGGGTTCACCCGACATGTTGTTTTCCCCAGGTGACACCTCCTTTATTTGGGATGGGATACAAAGCATTATTAATATTCCGGCCAAAGAAATCATGTTTGTTTGTTGGGTTCCTGTTCGCAAACACTTGCAAGCAAATAAAATTACAGCTCAGTCCTTCTCACCCGGCAACCGCTACAACCCCTACCAACTCATCCAGGGCAAAATCCCCGGCGTAGTCATTTCCCGCCCAGGGGGTGATCCCAATTACGATTATCAGGTGCAAATGCGGGGTCTACATTCCGCGATTTATTCCGGCTTTGCCTACTTCCCCACTGCCAACGGCTACAACCAGCAATTCAATCATACCCAGCCACTGGTCGTGGTAGATGGCATACCCGGACTAACTTTACAAACCATCGACCCTCAGGACATCGCCAGCATCGAAGTCATCAAAGACGCTGCATCGCTGGCCATTTACGGCATGCGAGGTGCCAATGGGGTGATCAAAATCCAGACTAAAACCGGGGCGCTGAACAGCCGTGGTCTCGTGTATTCTACCTACCTGGCCATGGATCGCGCAAGCAATCCCGACCGAGGCATTGATGTCGCCACTTACCGCCGTCTTATTGGCAACAATGGAACCTTTCAGGGGGTAAATCGGGACTTGGGCGCAAACAATGATTGGTACCAACTCATTTCTCGTACTGGTTTTAGTCAGGCGCACAACCTGGCTTTAAACGGGACGGCCTTGGGCTCCAGCTACCGCCTGGCCGTTAATTTCCGCAATGTCAATGGCATTGCCCAAAAATCCAATTTCGATCAGGTCAACGCTTTGTTCAATTTTAACAAAACCATTCAAAAAGGAAAAGGCAAGATTGAAGGCCTATTTTCGGTCAATAAACGCAGTAATACTGAGGTCAATCCGGACATTTTTCGCAGTGCGGCTTTAATGAATCCGACGGCACCAATTTTTTCCGACACCTCCGCGCTGAGTGGTACGTATTACAAGCCGAATGTTTTTGGGTTAAGCAACCCATTGGCCATTTTGAACTGGCAAACTTTTGAAAACAGCTTTCAAACCGCGACTGCGGGTTTAAAAGCCGAGTTTGAGCTACTGGCCGGCTTTAAAGGAAAAGTACACACCGCCTTTCAACACAACCGAGATACGTATGGCTGGGCTGACTCCGAACGGACTTTCGGAGGCTACGGCGGCTTTAGTTCCTGGGAAGAGCGCAAACTCAGCCATTGGTACGTCGATGCACAAGTGGCCAAAACCTGGGTGATAAACAAGCACCAAATTCAGACTCAATTGGGCTACACTTACCAACGCTGGGATGGCCGCGGTATCCGCCGCGACGGTATTTCTACTTCCGAAAGCCTGATTTCCTATCGCCCTTTGATCAATGTACAAGGGAAACCTGATTTTTTGGATCGGGAAGACCCTTATCGGGAAAGTGACGAAATGCCCGCAGCCTATTTACAAACCTTGTATACTTTCAAAGAGCGCTGGTTTGCTCAGGGTAGCTTGCGCCGCGAAGGTTTCACCCGTTTGGGGGCTGAAAAATGGGTGGTTTATCCAGCTTTGACATTGGGTGGAGTAATCATTCCCCAAGGCCAGGTCATCAACCATTTGCGCTTGCGGGTAGGTTATGGGGTCACGGGCAATATTCCTCCAAAAACTTATGCTACGGAACTGGTGGTATTGCCCGGTGGCGTTCCAGCCTACATCAACGGGGAATTTAAACCCGGCATTTATTATCCTTTTGTGCCCAACCCGAACCTACAAGCCGAGCAGCGCAAGGAGCTGAATGTCGGTCTGGAGGCAGAATTATTGAACCAGCGACTGCAAGTACAGGTGGAGCTTTATCGAAGTCACTCTTCCAATTTGTTGTGGCAATATTCAAGCTCTGTCGAGAATGCTTTTTCCAATACCTATTTTGAAAACCGGATGGAATTGGTCAACCAAGGAGTGGAAATCCAGCTCCACCTAACTGCCATCGACAATGGTGATCTCAAGTGGCAAAGCGACCTCAATCTAGCACACAACCGCACAATATTAGCAAGTCCCTTCCCTGCGACTATTCCTGGCACGACGGTCGATCGTTTGCCAGCGGGTTCGCCGGGTAGCCCCGGCTTTTGTTGTGCTGCTTTGCAATTGCTGGAGAACCAAAAGCCAATCGGACAGTTTACTACCTACCGCAGTGATGGCATTGACGCGAACGGGCAATGGAAAACCGTCGATGTAAACGGAAATGGGCAAATTGACGAAGTTGGTGATCGTCAAGTCACGGGCAATGCTCAACCCGATCTGACTTTCGGGTGGGACAATACCTTGCAATGGAAACAGTTTACGATCAATGTTTTTTGGCGTGGTGCCATTGGGCATGATATGCTCAATGTCTTTAACCTATTTTACGCCAATCCACAACGTTTAAAGGACAACCCAGGCTACAGCATTCCCGAGGTAGCACTAAGTCCAAGCTTCGCCAAATTGAGAAGTAACAGCACTCCTATTTCAGACTATTTTATCGAAAATGCCTCCTTTTTGCGCCTCGACAACCTGAGTATTGCTTATGATTTCCCCCAGAGCGTTCAGAAAAAACAGCACTTGAGGCTGTACCTCAGCGCCCAAAATTTATTGACCATCAGTTCATTTACCGGCAACGACCCCGAAGTGCGGTTGTCAAATGTGGGCACGCCCTTGTTGCCCGGCATTGTCAACCCCAATTATTACGGATCAAATCGGGATTTGAGCATTTTTGACCGCGGTCGTTACCCCATTACCCAAACTTTAGTGCTCGGCGCGGTGCTAAAATTATAACCAGCGACTAAACCTTTTATCTTTGTAGTTCAAAAGGATTGACCATTATGCTGTTTGTGCAACCAAAAGGCCATTTATTGCTGTACATGTGCCTCTGCTGTGTAGTTTTTTCGTGTCAAAAATCGACTAATCATACACTTTTTAAACCTGTTCCTGCCGCTCAGTCCAGCATTGACTTTGCCAATACCCTGCATGAAACCGAAGATTTCAACATCATCGAATACCTCTACTACTACAATGGTGGCGGAGTAGCCACCGGTGACCTCAATGGCGATCAGCTCCCCGATTTGTTTTTTACCGCCAATCAGGGCGAAAATAAATTGTACTTCAACCTTGGTGGGCTAAAATTTAAAGACGTTACCAAGGAAGCTGGCATTCAGCAAAATGGAGGCTGGTCAACGGGCGTCACCATGGCCGACGTCAACGGTGACGGAGCGCTGGACATTTACGTTTGCCAGGTGGGGCAGTACAAAACCCTGCGTGGCCGCAACCAATTGTACATCAACGACGGCAAGGGGAAATTCAGCGAACAAGCCGCCCAATACGGCCTCGACTTTATCGGCTTCTCCACCCAGGCTGCTTTTTTTGACTACGACCGCGATGGTGATCTCGACTGCTACCTGCTCAACCATTCCATCCACGACGCCGAAAACTACAACCGTGCAACCATTCGTACCAAGCGCGACGAGCTATCCGGCGATCGTTTGTACCGCAACAATGGCGATCGTTTTGAAGACGTCAGCGCCAGTGCGGGCATTTATGGCAGTAAAATTGGTTTTGGCTTGGGCATCGCCATTGGCGACCTCAACAACGACGGCTGGCCCGACATTTACGTGTCCAACGATTTTCATGAAAACGACTACCTCTATTTCAACCAGGGCGACGGCACTTTTCAGGAAGCCGTGGCACAATCCATGGGCCATACCAGCACCTTTTCGATGGGCAATGACCTGGCCGATATCAACAACGATGGCTGGATGGACCTGGTCACGATGGACATGAAAGCCAACGATGAGCGCATCAACAAAAGCTCCGTAGGTGCCGATCCTTACAACATCTTTCAGGCCAAACTCAACTACGGCTATCATTTCCAATACCCCCGCAACATGTTGCAACTCAATCGAGGGGCAGTCCCGGGGCAGCAACATCCAGGATTTTCAGAAATCGGCCAACTGGCAGGCATCAACGCCAGCGATTGGAGTTGGGCACCCTTACTGGCCGATTTTGACAACGATGGCTGGAAAGACCTCTTCATTGGCAACGGCATCTGGCGGCGGCCCAACGATTTGGATTACCTCAAGTTCAGCTCCAACAGCAGCGTTCAACAATCGGCACCTGACCTGGCTTTAGTAGAAAAAATGCCTTTTGGCAAAGTTGCCAATTTCGCTTACCGCAACCTAGGCGATCTGCAATTTGACGATGTTTCCGCCGCCTGGGGGCTCAATTTTACGGGTTGTTCCAACGGTGCAGCTTATGCCGACTTCGATCAGGATGGCGACCTGGATTTGGTGCTGAACAACTTGAATGAAACCGCCAGTTTGTACGAAAACACCGCCCAGAGCAAACCCGACCAACACTGGTTGAGCATCCGTTTACAAATGCCGGGGAAAAATCCCTTTGGATTTGGTACTCGCGTCCGCATTGTCGCGGATGGCAAAGAACAAATCCAGGAATTGTACAGCACCCGGGGTTTTCAATCTGCCGTGGAGCCAGTCCTGCATTTTGGTTTAGGAAAAGCTAAAAAGATAGAAACCCTTGAGGTACAATGGCCTGATGGAAAAATACAACAACTCAAAAATGTAAAGGTCGATCAATCGCTGAACATTCAATACCAAGGAGTCAAAAGCCCCAAAATCGCCTTTGCTGCGCCTCCATTTTTACAAGAGTCTGCTTTAAAGTTGGGATTGGATTATCTACACGCTGAAAATGAGCACATTGACTTCGATAGCGAACAACTGATGCCACATATGCTTTCCACCCAGGGACCTGCTTTGGCGATAGGTGATGTAGATGGCAATGGGCTGGAAGATGTATTATTCGGCGGTCGCAAGGTGTTTTTGTACAAACAAATGAGCCCAAACAAATTTGTTGCTGAGGATTTGTTGATTGATTCCATGCTGGAAATTGTGGATGCTGTTTTTTTTGATGCGGATCAGGATCGCGATTTAGATGCCTACCTGGTTACCGCTGGGCACCAGTATACGGGGAAAAATCCAGCGCTTTTGGATGTATTGTTG
Source organism: Saprospiraceae bacterium (assembly GCA_027488855.1). Lineage (GTDB taxonomy): Bacteria > Bacteroidota > Bacteroidia > Chitinophagales > Saprospiraceae > Haliscomenobacter. Next base: position 51,618 of record JAIYAV010000233.1, on the reverse strand, counting down.
GTCAACGATGGCAAAGGTAAGTTTTCCCAAGACCTCTACAACTTACCTTTGGATTATGCTGAAGGCTCTTGTGTTGTGCCTTTTGATTTCAACGGGGATGGAGCCCTCGATTTATTCGTGGGCAGTCGTTCGATTTATCCTGCTTACGGGCTGGTTCCAGCCAGCCATTTGTACCAAAATGATGGCAAAGGACACTTCAAGGAAGTGACTGCTCAGGTGGCCCCGGAGCTGCAAAATATCGGCATGGTCAGCGACGCATGTATCGTGGAACAAGCGGAAGGCTTACAATTGGTGATCGTAGGAGAATGGATGCCAGTGTGTATATTTTCCATCCGGAACAGCCAATTTAGCCTGAGCAAAATCCCCAACTCCGAAGGTTGGTGGAATACAGTGACTACAGTGGATTATGATCAGGATGGAAAAAAAGACCTGCTGCTGGGCAACCTGGGCTTAAACGCCGAATTAAAAGCCTCGCCCGAGCTACCCGTGGAATTGTACGTCAAAGATTTTGACCAAAACTACCAAACCGACCCCATACTCACCTATTACAAACAAGGGCGCAGGTATACCTACGTCAGCAAGGATGAACTGACCAGTCAGTTGAACATCCTGAAAAAACAGTTCCTGGAATACCGTCCTTTTGCCGAATGTGGTTTTGAACAGGTGTTTACCGCTGAAATGTTGAAGGGGGCGACCCATCATCGGGCGGTCAATTTTGCCTCCTCCTGGGGCAAATACCAGGGCAAGGGGCAATACACACTGGCCGCTCTGCCGATCGAATCCCAATTGGCCCCGATTTTCAACTTCGCCCAAATGGACCTCAATGGCGATGGCCAAAACGAAATCCTGAGCGTAGGCAACTGGTACGGCATCCGGCCCGGCTTGGGGCGTTATGATGCGGATTATGGTTGCGTGCTCACCCGCAAAGGGAAATACTGGACGGCCATGAGCCCGGCTCAAAGTGGATTTTGGGTGAATGGCCAGGGACGGAAACTGGCTACACTCAAGGATGGGACGGTGTTGATTGCACGGAATAACCTGGGGGTAATGGCCTGGCGGAAAACGAACAAGTAAATTTACCCTAGGGTGCTTCTTAAGTGTCTTAGGTTTCGTAGGTGGTGAAAAACCTCTCTCTGCATATATCCTTTTTACCCCCAAAAGGGTGAATTTTATCCAAAAATATTGTCCTAATATTGCTGCCGATCACCACCGATACGAGCAGCATTCAATTGCGTTAACCATGTATGTCAAAACCAAACATTATCTGCTGCTCCTTGGCTGTATCCTTTCCATCTTCAGCGCTGCGCAAAGTGTGCAAGTACTCAGTGCCGGCACCAAAAGTTCTTTCCGAGGCTTAAGTGTAGTCGACGACCAAACGCTTTGGGTAAGTGGTAGCTCGGGTACCGTAGGCCGCTCCATTGATGGGGGCCAAAGCTGGCAATGGCTGAGCGTCAAAGGGTACGAAAAAACCGACTTCCGCGATATTGAAGCTTTTGATGCCCAAACCGCCGTCATCATGGGCATTGCTTTACCAGCCTACATCCTCAAAACCACTGACGCGGGCCAAAGCTGGACCAAAGTTTACGAAAACCGCGATACTTCCATGTTTCTCGACGCCATGGATTTTGTGGATGCACAACACGGCATCGTCATCGGTGACCCGCTCCAAGGCCGGGTATTTATGGCCAGAACTGCCGATGGCGGCAATAGCTGGCAAGAAGTCCCCCTGAATGAGCGACCAGCAGTAGCCACGGGGGAAGCTTTTTTTGCCAGCAGTGGCACCAATATTCGATTGTACAGTCCAGGACAATATGCTTTGGCTAGCGGGGGAAAACAAGCCAACCTGTTTTTGTCGGGTAAAAAAATCAATCTCCCCTTGATCCAGGGAAAAGAAACCACGGGTTCCAACTCCATCGCGCTCAAAGGCAAAAAAACGCTCATTGTAGTCGGTGGAGATTTTATGACCAAGGATTCGACGACGCTCAATTGCTTCATTTCCCTAAACGGGGGCAAAACCTTTACTGCGCCCAAAAACGGCCCACACGGCTACCGCAGTTGCGTGGAGTATTTGGGGCAAAAAAACTGGATCGCCTGCGGCTTAAATGGCGTAGATTTCACAACTGATGAGGGCAAGAACTGGTCTTGGATCAGCAAAGAAAGTTTCCACGTTTGCCGCAAAGCCAAAAATGGAAGCGCGATTTATTTTGCTGGCGGCGGTGGGCGGATCGGAAAATTGATCAGCAACTAATCAGCGCCGCAGGCGCATAGTTTCTAAGGTGAACCCAAATCACCCCGACCACCACACACTTTGTGTTAATGGTTGGAACGGATCAAAAAAGGCAATCTGGGAGCTGATCGATGAACAAATTCATTTGCGCTCACTTAAATCCCGCCAGTACTTCGGATTTTTGGCGAGTAGAAATGGGAATGATGGTTCCATCCGTTAGCAAGAGGCTATCGCCGTCTCTTTTGAGGAGGGAGCGGACGTACTTGCGGTTGACCAGGTGCGACTGGTGGGTGCGCAGAAAACCATGATCCGTTAGTAGATTCTCAAAGTCGCGCAGGGATTTGGTAATCAGGATTTTGGTGCCATCGCTCAGGTACACATAGGTGTAGGCGTTTTCGGATTGGCAACGGAGAATCTGATCGGGTTCTACGAAGTCGACACGCTCGGCTGAAGGCAGCGCAATTTTGGGTTGCTGCTGTGGGTTGCGCAGGTTTTCGAGGAGTTGCTGTAGCTGTAGGTTGCCCCAGCGAGCCAGGAGTTTTTCCTGCACCTTGGCCACGGCGGCTTGCACCTCAGTAGCGTTGATGGGTTTTAGTAGGTAGTCGAGAGCAGCGAACTTAATGGCGCGCAGGGCGTATTGGTCGTAGGCAGTGACGAAGATGACTTCGGCACGCACTGGGGTGATGGACTCCAGAAACTGGAAGCCGCTTTGGTCTGGCATCTCAATATCGAGAAAAACCAGGTCGGGCTGGGTTTGGAGGTAGAGGGTGCGGCCTTCGGCGGCGTTCACGGCTTGGCCGAGGATTTGGACCTGCGGACAGGTTTCGGCCAGGATGCGGGCGAGGCTGCGGTGGTTGTGGGGTTCGTCGTCGATGTGAATGGCTCGGATCATTGTTTGTTTTTTTTCCCACGACTAAAGCCATGGTTTTCCCACGACTAAAGTCATGGGGTGGGTATATATGGTAGCCTCCCACGGTTTAACCCACGATTTAAATCGTGGGTTAAACCGTGGGTTGGCGGGAGGGCAACCACATAGGATTGCCGCTACAGGGGGATCGATAGCTGAACGAGGGTGCCGGTATGGCTGGGCGAAATCTGATTGCGATCCTGGATGTGGAGCGCAATTTTATTCGATTTGCCCACATTCAGCCAGTCGATGCGTTGGTTGGTCATGGCCATGCCCTGGTGGCCACGATTGGGGTCGGGGTCGCGGTTTTGTTGGCGGCGTTGGGCTTCATCAATACCGATGCCCGAATCTTCGATGGCAATGTAGAGCAATTCAGGTGATCGCTGTTCCACCTTTACGCTTAAGTTTTTGGGACCATGGCTGGGGCGAAGGCCGTGCAAGATCGCATTTTCGACAAAAGGCTGCAAGAGCATCGTGGGGATTTCGACGTTTTCCAGGTCTACCAGCGGATCTACTTGAATGGAAAAATCAAAAGGGCTGCGCAAAGCCTCCAGGCAGCAATACTTGCGCAGGGCCTCAAGTTCATCTTTAAGCAACAAAAACTCATGGGCGGCACTATCCACTACATAACGCATGAGTTGTGCCATCTCGGAAAAATAGCGATTGACTGCGTCAAACTGTTTTTCGTGGATCAGGTCTTGGATGGAGCCCAAGGTGTTGAACAAAAAATGTGGATTAAGCCGAGAGCGCAGACCAGTGAGGGCCAAGCTCGCACGATCGCGCTGCAAGCTGAGCTTGCGGTTTTGGAAAAAAGAAAAACCACTAAAACCGAGCAGTAATACGAAAAGGCCTTTAAAGAACAGGAACAAGTATTCCTGGTTCAACATCTTGGATTTGAGTTTGACCTTGAACTGGTACGCATTACGTCCAAGTTTATCACTTTGTTCCAACAACAGATTGATCTGAACCAGAGAACCCAGTTCAATGGTAAAATACCCGGCCTTGCCGGATTGGTCAAAGGCCATGGCGCGGTAAACCTTTTGGTTTTCCCCATCAGGGGCGTCAATGATTCCAGCGGTGTGGATTTTCCATTTGCGGCCCAGGGCCTTGATGGTACTGTCTTTCACGATGAGCGCAGGAGGATTGCGCAGAATTTCCTTAAGCGAATTGTATTCAGCAGGGACGTATTCACCATGAGCCTCTTTAGGCATTTTTTGTTGCGTAGGCTGGTAGAAAGACTTGGGCTTCTTCACCTCGATTGGACGATCCTCCCGCAAAGCATACATAGACATATTGACACTGGCGCCATCTGGGTTAAACTGCTCAGAACCACGATTGAGAATAATCATGGTAAAACTGCCAGGGATATTCAGCAGCACCACAGCTACATCACCCTGATGAAAAAAGGAAGTCACTTTGCCGAGTTTACCATCAAAGAGGGCATAATCCGCAAAAAGATCCAGCGGATCCTTTTGTGTAGCGTCTTTGCGGAAGCCTCGCCATTCTGGCGCAACTGAGGTAGCGAACTGGGCGTTTTGCAACCAGTTTTTGTTCATTCGCAGCATAAACCGCATGCCGATAAAAGTCATACTGTCTTTGCGAACTGCTTCGCGCAAAGGTTCGATTTGCTCGAGGTAAGGCAGAATAGATTGGATCGAAGCCTTGCGCAGTGAATCGAGGTTGGTTTTTGCCGCAACATTGTTGGAAAGCATCATGCAAAGCACAAACAATGCGAGTAAACCAAGTTGAAATTGCTTTTGAAAAGTGTTCATTGATGACGTATTTAAGTCGAGCATAAAATTGAGGAAATGGGAAAAAAAGCAGGCAGTTTAAATGGGAATTGATAGCCGGACCAGGGTGCCGGTTTGGCCGGGTTTGAGGTGACTTCGATCGGCAATTTGGAGGGTGATTTTTTCTTTTTTACCCTCATTGAGCAGCTGGATACGCTGTTGGGTGGTGGCCAAGCCTTGGTGGTCGCGGATATCCTGGAGTTTTCGCCCCCGGTGCTGTGCCTCCTCGATGCCGATGCCATTGTCCTGGATGGAAATACCTATCCGGTTGCCACTCTCGGCCCAAATGCTGATCTTAAGCTCTTTGGGGTCCGTACCAGGGCGCAGGCCATGCAAGATGGCATTTTCCACAAAGGGTTGGAGCAGCATGGTGGGGATTTCGGTGTTGTTTTGGTCGATGCCAGGCTCCAGTTCAAAGCTGTATTCAAAGGGAGTGCGCAAGGCCTCAAGTGAGCAGTATTTTTCCAAAGCTTCAAGCTCCTGGGCCAAGGGCATGTAAGCATATTTGGAGCTATCCACCACGTAGCGAAGCAAGCGGGCAATTTCGTCGAAGTAGCGATTGGCCGCTGGTTTGTTGTCCTCATTGACGAGGTCCTGGATAGAAGCCAGGGAGTTGAACAGGAAGTGGGGATTGAGTTGAGCGCGCAGTCCATTGAGGGCTAATTCGGTACGCGAGCGTTCACGCTTCATTACCTCAAGTCGGCGGCGATACATCCAATAAATGAATACCGAAATGAATGCCAGTAAAAGTAAAGGGAACAGGCTTTTACTAATCAAGAAGGAACTACCGTATTTGGCGCCCAGCCAAAAAAGACTGGTTGCCCCTGCAATATTGCTGGGTTCGACAGTAAGCGACAAATTCCAGGTATCAGTGTATATCCCATATTTTTCCAGCAAAAAATATCCTGGCATGTTGGTCTTTTCATCCCATGCATAGAGTCGGTAAGCCCGACGGCTCTCGTGAAATATAGCTCCTTTCGATTTGATGATCCAGGTACGATTGAGTGCAAAGATTTTATCTTCTGTGATTGTGGGTTTTTGCCTCTTAAAACTCAACCAGCTAACATTTTTCGTATAATGGCCATACAAGTGTTGAGGAATAATTTGAGGGATGGAGCTTTTGCGTTGCTCGAGGTAATCAAATTCAGGATCCTGGTAAGGCTCAGTCGTGAGTTCAATGAGTTGGAATCGGGGACCATTAATGCCGGGAAGTTTTTGAAACATTATCACTTCGGTTTCGAATAAATTTTTCAGGGCAATCAAAATTTTGTCCTGATGCACGGCGGTGGCCTTAACCCGAAGCAGGTCTCTTTTTCTAAACACATTGTACGGAAAAAGATCGATGGTATGGCCGATGATATCGTCCCAGAAGCCGCACCATTCAGTGGGAATTTTATTGGAAAATTTAGCTTGATCCAGCCAAGAGGTATCCAATTGGGCCAGGCCTGAGAGATTCCGTGCACGTGTAGACTCCGGCGCCGTTTTGACCAAATCCTTGATCCAGCCCAAACTACTTAAGTAAGGTTTAAAAAGCTGGATGCTTTGCTGCCGGGTAGAATCCACAGAAGGGGTACCGGTATGCCCCGGTATTGCAGTGGAATGCAATAAAAGAAAAACGAGGATTAGCTCCAATGACAATTTTAAGTTTCGATGCCTTTTCATACTGTTTGATTTATGATTCAAATATCCAGGTATTGAGCCTAATAAGATTTAGGGAGCTGGTATTCGTGCGCACTGTTCGAGAATTCGTAGGTATTTTACAAAAATCCGTTTGGATACTCCTTACACACTGAAATAAAGATTTCGACAAAAACTTAAATTAGCTTTTGTGCTTTTAAGTTTCTTAATTTCACCTCAGAAGTTGCATAAACACTCACGAAAATCTAAACACATGCGCGGGTACGGAATTGCCATTTTGTTGAGTCTTTTAGTAGCCGCTGCTTGGGCCCAAGTGAGCACCGATCTTCCCATTGAATTGAAGCTACTGGATGAAACCCAAGCGCCCTTGATAGGAGCCACTGTGGAATTGCTCAACAACAACTCCCCTACCCCACTACAAATGGCGGTGAGTGACGAACGTGGCCTGATCAATTTTGTGCTCAAAACCAATACCTCATATACCCTCAAAATCCGCTACGTTGGGTACACCGAACTCATTACCGAGCTCAAGCCCGAAACCCTGGCGGCCCAAAAACTCAGTCTCAACCTACAACCCGACAGCAAAACCTTGGAGGGCGTCACCGTATCCGCTCGCAAAGCCCTCATCCAAAGAGTGCAAGGCAAAACCATCGTCAATGTAGACGCTTCAGTGACCAACGCCGGAACCACCGTACTCGAAGTACTAGAAAAATCACCCGGAGTGATGGTTGACCGCAACGGCGGTCTCAGCCTGATGGGCAAAACAGGCGTATTGGTGCTCATCGACGATAAACCCACTTACCTGAGCGGGGCGGAATTGACCAATCTCCTGAGTGGCATGAGTTCCACCCAGGTCGATCAAATCGAACTGATCACCAACCCCTCCGCCAAATACGACGCCAGTGGCAACGCGGGCATCATCAACATCAAGACCAAAAAGAACAAACAAAAGGGCTTCAACGGCAACCTGACCACGGCTTACGGCCAAGGTTATTACCCCAAAAGCAACAACAGCCTGGCCTTCAACTACCGCAACGGACGCTTCAATAGCTACCTGACTTACAGCAGCAATTACAATCGGAACTACATGCGTTTGTATGCCCTGCGGGAATACTTCAACCAAAACGACCAATTGGAATCCCGCCTGGATCAACCTACGCTGCTGGTCAACCAAAGTTTCAACAACACCCTCAAAACCGGCTTCGATTATTATCTTTCGGACAAAACAACCCTGGGTCTGGGTCTGACCGGCATCACCAACCGCCGCAAAGGCATTGGCAATGCCCGGGTGGCCTGGGAAACTCCACTCGGACAAATCGACTCCAGCATCGCCACCAAAAGCAGCAGTTCAGGTTGGTTCAAATCGGGGGGATTCAACGTATACGGCAAACACAATTTCAGCAAAACCCAACAGTTGTCCGTAGATTTTGACTGGCTCAAGTACGACATCGACAACAGTCAGTTGTTCCTCAATTCCCTGCTGGCCGCAGGTGGCTACAATGAAGGCGCACGTGGGTACTTGCCCTCCCTCCTGGAAATCGCCTCCTTAAAAGTGGATTACAGCTGGCAAATCAACGACAACGGGAAGTGGGAAGTGGGATATAAAAACTCCAACATCGACACGGACAATACCGCCGATTACGAGATTGGAAATGGCACGGCCTGGTACCAGGATTACGGCAAAACCAATCGCTTCCTGTACCAAGAAAACATCCACGCCCTGTACAGCAGTTATGAGCAAAAGTTGGATCGTTTGTCCTTCCAGGTCGGCTTGCGCTACGAACGCACCAATTTCGACGCGAACCAGTTAGGCAATGTGGAGCGCCCCGACTCGGCTTTTTCGCGCAAATACGCCGGATTTTTTCCCTCTGGCTACCTGTCCTATCAACTGGACTCCTCCAATGTGCTGACCCTCACGGCAGGCCGCCGCCTGGATCGCCCGGCCTTCCAACACCTCAATCCCTTTGTCAACATCCTCAACAAGTACACCTATGAACGGGGCAATCCTTTTTTCCAACCCCAATACACCTGGAACCTGGAATTGAGCCACCAGTACAAGGACTTCCTCAGCACGGCGGTATCGTATGGCATCATCAGGAATTATTTTTCACAGCTCTTCTTGTCGGAAGGCGAAGACATCCTGATTTATACGCGGGGCAATGTGGGTAAAATGTACAACCTGGGCCTGTCCGTCGCCGCCAATTTTTCCCCAACCAAATGGTGGTCTTTCAACGGTCAGGCGATTTTTAACCAAAAAACGTTCAACGGTTTTCAGGGCAATGACTATCGCTCATCCATCGCCCAGATGAATTTTAGCATCAACAACCAGTTTCAATTGGGTAAGGTGTACAGTGGCGAAATTTCGGGCAGCTACACCACCCGCTCGCGCAACGACATTCAGGAACTCGTTTACGATTCTGGGCAATTGGCCCTGGGGATAGCCCGACCAGTACTAAAAAAACAGGGGACACTCAAACTCAGCGTCAGGGATCTTTTGCATACCCGGATCATGGAAGGGTTGACCGATTTCCCGGACGCGGAGGAGTATTTTATCATTCACTGGGATACGCGGGTGGTCAACCTGGCTTTTTCGTATCGCTTTGGGAAGCCACTGAAATCGGCGCGGCGGAATGGTGGTGCGGCGAGTGATGAGATGGAGCGGGTGGGGAATTGAGATTGTATGGAGATGAAGTGCTCAAATTTTTCAAAACACTACCAAAGCGACCTATTTTTTCACAAAAGAGGACACAGCGAACACAAAGACCGTCAACGTCTAACTTTGTGTCCTCTGTGTCCTCTTTTTTTTCCTTTGTGCTAATTTTTTTTGTGTCGTTTTTGTATTAAAACTTCAAGACGACAACTCATAATTCTGTAGCAAAAATGATACCCCCCTTATTGCTTCTGCAAAATCACCTTTTCCACCCAGCCCTTACTGCTGCGCAAAAGATAAGTCCCTGCTGGCCAGTCACTCAAGTCAATTGAGGCATTCAACTGCTCATTGAAGTTGAAACTTTTTAGCTTTTGGCCGCTGAGGTTGTACAAGTCCAGGGCACCAAGTGGAGTTTCTTGCTGTAAAAAAACGGAAGCACTCGTTGGGATTGGGAAAATTCGAATATTGGGTTTGGCAATAATAAATTCCGGCAGGCTGTCCAACTCTGTCGTTATTCTAGTCCCATAAGAGCGCAAACAACAGCAACCACCATAAGCAGTAATCTTCACTTCAGGTAAGTCGTATTCGGCAGAGAAAAGCACCTCAGTGTTCTTTAATTTCATCCCTTTTCGTATTACAAGTATAGATGTTAGGTACCCCAAATAGGAAATTTCAAGTTCATCCCTTCCTGTGACCACATCAATCGCGAACATGCCGTTTTGATCCGTTACCGTTCCTTCCGTAGTTTGTTTTTTCCATACACTAACCCCTATTAAAGGTTCATTTTGTTCATTGGTAATCTGCCATTGTAAGGTAATGGATTCTTGCCCCAAAAGAGTGAGTCCACAAATTGAAGCGATCGCTAAAAAGTACATTTTTTTCATAATCCTGAGTTTTTACCCAGGATGCATCCAACAGCAGAATTGCATAAATGAAAATGATTTTTTTTGAAAAAAAACACTTGCTCCCGGTGATATTTCCCCCCTAACTTGCACTTACCATTAAACATGCAACAATCATGGTAGCAGCACCAGCAAAAATAAAGACCGACTCCTCCATCGAAACTCTATACGAAGCGGCGTTTCCAAACGTAGCCCGCTTCGTACAAAAAATGGGCGGCAACTTAGAAGACGCTAAAGACATCTTCCACGATGCCTTGGTCATCTTTCAAGAACTCCAAACCCAGCCCAGCTTTCAACTTCAACAAAGCGCAACTGCTTATTTGCTGGGTGTGGCCAAACACTTGTGGCTGCGCAAACACCACCGTCAACGCAAGCTAGTGCCCCTGACTGATGCTGAAAAAGAAATCAGCCTCCCCGAAGATTTTTTCCCCAACCTGCACACCCAGCGCCTACTCCAGTTTTTGGAAAAAGCAGGCCAAAAATGCCTCAACCTGCTCCGCGCTTTTTACTACCAAAAAACACCAGTCAAGCAACTGGCCGAAACCCTCGGCTACGCCAACGAACATTCCGTCAGCGTCCAGAAATACAAGTGCCTCGAAAAGGTGCGCCACAGCATTCAGCAAAAATCCCTGCGTTATGAAGACTTCCATGAGTGAAACCATCTTGATCGAACGCTACCTGTGGGGAGAATTGCTGCCGCTGGAAAAACAAAATTTCAAGGCGCGGTTGTTGCAAAGCCCGCGCCTGCGCCTCAGGGTGTATTTCCAAAAAAAGGTACACCTTTTGGTCAAATTGTACCACCGCAAAAAGCTGAAAGCAGAACTGGAACTGCTACACGAGGAATTGTTCAGCAACCCGGAGAAAAGCCAGTTTCGGGAAAATATTCACCACATTTTCCAATAACAACATTTTCCAAAAATAATAGTATGGTTCGAGCAAGCCTTGTCCCCATGGTCATTGACAATGACGGTGGCGGAGAGCGAGCGTATGACATTTACAGTCTACTGCTCAAGGAACGTATTGTCTTTTTAGCGGGCGAAATCAACGACACGATGGCCAATATCGTGGTCGCGCAACTGCTCTACCTCAGCAGCCGCGACCCCAAACAGCAGATCAACCTCTACATCCAAAGTCCGGGTGGGATTGTGTATTCGGGAATGGCCATTTATGACACCATTCGTATGATTGGCACGCCAGTGTCTACGGTTGCGGTGGGTTTTACGGGCAGTATGGCCACCTTTTTGCTCAGCGCAGGTACCCCAGGTAAACGTTATGCGTTGGCCCATGCCACCATCCACAACCACCCTACCAGTGGCGGTTCGCGTGGCTATACCGAAGATGTGCGCATTGCCACCCGCGAGCAGGATCGCATCCAGGCCCAGATTTTTCACCTCCTGGGTAAACATTGTGGGCGCAGCGGCCAAGAAGTAGAGGAATTTTTCCTGCGCGACAAATACCTGAACGCCCAGGAAGCTAAGGATTTTGGCATAGTGGATGAAATTTTGGGAGATGTCGGGGATCTGGTGGTGTTGAATCAGGGGGTACCAGAGGTCAATTTATTGTCGGCTTTGGCGCTTAGGGGCGATAAAAAAATAGTCGACTCAATTTTGTTACATTATTCTGAACCCGTTCCTTAGGGCTGGGGACAGTTGAAGGTGATGCGATTAACTTTCGTCCTCTCGCACCACCGGACGTATGGGTCGCGTATCACAGCGGTTCATTAGCGTTTGTCGACGTCGGGTGTACAGTTCCGTCAGGGGAATGTATCCCTTTTGTTTTAGGCGCTCGGTGGTCTGATTACTGCGTGATGTGACTTACTTTATTCTCGCTTCAGCAACTGCCCCGGGAACTCCTTGGTACTCTTTCCAACCGCAAAAACCACCTTCCCATTCACCCATACCCGCTCGATACCCGTAGACAAGGCAGTAGGGTTTTGAAAAGTAGCATTGTCTTGCACCGTTTTGGGGTCAAACAATACCAAGTCGGCGAAATAGCCAGGAGCGATCAAACCGCGCCCTTGCAAACCCAGATGCTCTGCCGAAAGGCCCGTCATTTTATGAACGGCTTCTTCCAAACCCAAGGCTTTTTTCTCCCGCACATAACGCGCCAATACCCGTGTAAACGCCCCGTGCCCCCGTGGGTGGCTGCGGTGGGTGCCATCCGAACACACATTGGTATGTGGCCAGCGCAATAAGTTGATCACGTCCTGATCGGCCATGGAGGCACCGATGATGGATTCCGTTTGGTCGGTACGTTCCGCCTCGGCAACCAGGTACATCAAGGTTTTGGCTACTGCTTCGCCGCGCATTTGGGCGATGGCACTCAGGGTTTTGCCCGCATAGGCTGGTTGGGCGCCAAAACGGGAGACTATGCTGCGGGTAGGGTCGATCAATTGGGTCACCGCAAATTCAGCACTAGCCAGATTGTCAAAGTCTTTTTTGGGAAACAAAACCCGCAAGGTGGATTGCCAATGTTCGTAAGGGTAAACATCCGCCGTGATGTCAATGCCTTCGGCGCGGGCAGCTTGCAGGCGAGCCAACAATTGAGGTGCCTGCCCCCATTTGCTTTTGAGCGCAATTTTGAAATGGGAAATTTGTACGGGTAACTTGGCCTCCCGTCCAATCTGAATGATCTCATCCAGGGCATCGTCCAAATGAATGTCTTCGCTGCGGATATGGCTCATGTAGCGCCCGCCAGCGGCAGCGGCCACTTTGGCCAGGGTGATCACTTCATCGCGATTGGAATAAAAACCCTCCTCGTATTCCAGACCGGAGCACAAGCCAAGGGCACCCGCTTTCAACTCCGCTGCCAGCAACTCCCGCATTTTTTCTACCTCCGCCGCAGTCGCTGGCCGCCGAAAACTGCTCAAACCCATCGCCCGCAAACGCAGAGTGCTGTGCCCAGCGTAAGAAGCCAGATTCACCGCGATTGGGCGGCGTTGGAGCCATAAAGCCAAACTGTCCATCGGTTCCGATTCCCCATCTTGGCCTGAAACTATGGTGGTAATGCCTTGACTGACTACGGCCAACATGTCCGGTTTTTCCTCCATCGCCCCAGCGTGGTGGCTGTGGGTATCGATAAAACCAGGGGCCAGTACTTTCCCCTGGCCATCGATTACTTTTTCACCAGGCAGAGGGCTGAGTGCCCCCATATCCTGAATGCGGTTGTTGAGGATGCGTACTGCGCCAAAACGTGCGGTACTCCCCGTGCCATCCACGATTTGCACATTGCGGATCAAGGTGGAGGCGGGAAAAGCAAAAGCTTTGCCTTCTGACCAGGCTCGGAGGATTGGTAGCCCATAACCCTGTCCAGAATTGTCCAGTGCAATCAAAGTCGTTTTCAGGTCAAGATCCCGCACAATCACGGTACGAAACCCAACCCAACTACCCGTATGGCTCAGTTCCCGGCCTTCTTTGCCAAGGAACCAACCGAATCCATAAGGATAAGTGCTGCCATCGTTCAATTTGACGGGGCTAAAAGCTTCATCCAGCGTACTTTTTTTCACCAGTTTTTCCGTGTACAAGGCTTGTTCCCAGCGCAGCAAATCTTCGGCAGAGCTGTAAACGTTGCCATCACCCACTACCCCATCAATACTAATGAGGTCATCCGGTAGCCATTTTCCTCCTTCGCGGCGCATGCCCATTACCCGTTGAGCCGGAGCGGCAGGGCCTTTGAAGTGGTAAACAAAAGTGTGGCTGAGGCCCAGGGGGCGGGCAATCCGTTCGGCAAAAAACTGGGCGAAGGGTTTTCCTGCGGCCTTTTCCACCACTGAAGCCAGGAGCACATAGCCCGTATTGCAATAGGACCATTGGCTGCCGGGCTCAAACTCCAGGGCGGGTTTGTGTCGAGCCAACAATTGCAAAAGGTCATCGTTGGTCAGGGTATCCAGCAAGGTGAGTTGGCGTTGGGCTAGATCAAAATACTCGGGCAAACCCGAGGTATGGGTCAACAGCTGCCGGACTTTGATGTTGGGATAAGGAAAGTTTGGCAGGTATTTTTGCACCGGGTCATCGTACTGGAGCTTGTTCTCTTCTTTAAGGAGCATCGCACTCATGGCCACAAATTGCTTGGACACCGAAGCGAGATTGAAGGAGGATTGAGTACTCAAAAGGGTTTTGCCCCCTGCATCATTTTGCCCAAAAGCTTTTTTGTACAGCACCTGACCTTCCTGTGCCACGAGCACTACCCCATTGAACAACTGGAGTTGGTGTAAGGCAGTTAAGGCCGAATCGAGGCGAATGGGATTGGGTTTGTTTTGGCCGTAGCTCAAAGTGAGATAGAGCAAACAAAAGAACAGCAGTTTGATTTTTAGCAGTTTTTCCATAATGATTGTAGATTGCCCCTAAGGTTTTTTTAAATCCACTAAAGCCACCTCAAGGTGCGGATAGTCAAAATCAAAGCCTTCTTTTTGAATCTTGGCGGATGAGGCCCTTACCCCGGTGAGGATGGCATCGGCCAATTCGCCCAATACCAAGCGCAAGGCAAAAGTAGGGGCAGGAATATTGATGGCCCTGGGGGCAAATATTTTTGACGCCGTTTTGATCAATTCTCGGTTACGGGTCGGATTGGGTGCTACGGCGTTGAAAAAGCCTTGCATGTCCTCATCTTGCAGGGCAAACATGAACATGCGGCACAAGTCGTCAATGTGGATCCAGGGATACCAGGTTTTTCCGCTCCCAAAATAAGGGGCAGTGCCAAATTTCATGGGTTCGAGCAGTTTGGGCAAGGCACCACCTTTGGTCGAAAGCACAATGCCAACGCGTAGTCCAACTACCCGCAGGCCCGTTTCGTTCAAGCTGCGAATGGAGGCTTCCCAAGCGATGCAACTTTCGGGCAAAAAACCTTTGCCGGGAGCAGCCTCTTCGTTGACCCATTGCTCAGAGGGGTTATCCCCATAATAGCCCACTGCTGCGCTGGATACAAAGGACTTGGGTTTCTGAGGCATGGCCAGAATCTGGCGTTTGAGCAGTTGATTGCTTTTTACCCGGCTATCGATGATGAGGCGTTTGCGCACTTGCGTCCAGGGTTTGTCGGCTACACCTGCTCCGGCGAGGTTGATGATGTAATCGATATTCTCCAGGGCTTTGGCATCAATGGTGCCTTTGTCCACATCCCAGGCGTAGGTTGGGTAAAGCGCATCGGGGGAAGGATTTCGACTGAGCTGCCTAACCTCAAAACCCTGCTCACTCAACAATTTGCTCAACTGGGTGCCAATTAAACCTGTTCCTCCTGCAATTAATACACTCCGCATCATGTTTATTTTTTGTCAATGAAAGACTTTATGAACAGCTAATTTCGGGATATTTTTTTTTCCGTTGCATATTGTTTAATTTTGAGCAAATAAGCTCACAAAGTTAACCAAGCTTGTGTGTAACACCAGATTTAATCACTCGTTCATTGGTGTAGTGAAATTTTGAAACCTTTAATCCAAAGTAATGCGTTACATGAACATCTCCAAAACCGTTCTTTTTTGCCTGGTCATTGTGCTTTGCAGTGCGTGTTCTTGCATAAATTCTGTAAAATTTAAGCGCACTGGGAATTCGGTAGTCGTGCGCATGGAAAGTGATGCAGACCGTTTGAATACCATTTTGGCCCAAACCCAATATGGAAATTTCCCTGCCAACCAATGCCATTTGAATTTGATGACCTTTAATGACTCCCTTGATTTGGTGCCGTATCTGGTAAAATCCCAACCGATCATTAAAGATTTGCCGAATGGTGCAGTAAGTTACACTTTTGAAATGTTAGACGAAGCAGTCTGGGATGACGGTAAACCCGTAACTGGGAATGATTATTTGTTCACACTAAAAACTGTTCTCAACCCCAAAATTGAAGGTGTACTCGGGCCTTTTGTGGAGGAGATCAAAGATGTACAAATCGATCCTAAAAACCCAAAGCGTTTTACCGTGGTGATGAGTCCCAAGACCATCTATTCACTGGATTACGCGACCAATTCTTTTTCGGTCATCCCTGAGCACATCCTAGACCCCAAAGGCCTAATGAAAGCCATTCCCTTTAAGGACTTAATCAATCCAGATAAGGCCGAGGCACTGGCCGCAAACCCCAAAGTGATCGAATTTGCCGAGCTATTCAGCTCTCCCGCCTATTCCAATGACCCCAAATACCTGGTTGGTTGTGGCCCATACCGCATCGAATCCTGGACTGCGGGTGAAAAGATTGTAATCAAAAAGAAAAAAGACTGGTGGGGTGACAAATTCGCCAAAACCAATCCCCTATTTACGGCATTCCCTGACGAAATCATCTTCAAAATTATCGTTGACCCCGCCGCAACAACGGCTGCGCTCAAAAACGAGGAAATAGATGCCACCAACCGGCTTACACCCGAGGATTTTTTGGACTTGCAAAAAAACGAGGCAGTCAGTGAGCGCTATAATTTCCTCAATCCTACTACGATGACTTATTTTTGTATTCCGGTCAATATGCGCAACCCCAAATTAGCGGATAAACGGGTACGCAAAGCGATCGCGCATGTACTGGATGTGGATGAATTGATTCGCGAATTGTATCTGGGATTTGGAGAAAGGGTTAATAGCCCTGTGCCATTGGCTTCACCTGACTATAACAAAAATTTAAAACCAATCCCATTTGACATCAACAAGGCTAAGGCTCTTTTGGCTGAAGCAGGCTGGAAAGACAGCAACAACAATGGCATTGTTGATAAAATAATTAATGGCAAAAATACGGAGTTGAGTTTATCCTATTTTTTTACGGCGGGCCGAGAGACTGCTCAACAAATGGCGCTGCTCTTTCAGGACAATGCCAAAAAAGCTGGAATCGAAATCAAACCCCAAGCATTGTCTGGACCTGAAGTCATGGGGCGTTGGGCAAAACAAGACTTTGAGTTGCTGAGTGTAGGGAGAGGCCTGTCCCCTATCTGGTCTCCAGAACAAAATTGGCGTACCGATTCCGATAACCGCAGTGGCTTTGGCAACGCGGAAACGGATGCCCTGATCGATCAAATTCCAGTTACCTTTGATGTCAAAAAACGCCGAGCCATGTACTTTCGCTTGCAGGAAATGATTTTTGAGGAACAAGCGGAAATCTTCTTGTTTACCCTCAAAGAATGTATCGCAGTACACAAACGTTTTGATGCCAAACCAATTGAAAGTTCTCCTGGTTATGCTCCTGCCGAGTTTAAACTGAAATAACCTATAGGGTTCCAAAGTTCCAAGGTTCCAGGTTCCAGGGTTACGCATTGCCCTCAACTCTGGAACCTTGGAACCCTGGAACCATGGAACCTTGCTACCCATGCTCCGCTATTTTCTCAAACGTCTACTGCTGCTCGCCCCTACCCTCTTGGTGGCCCTCGTGCTCACCTTCGGCCTGAGCCGGCTATTGCCTGGCGATCCCGTGGAAGAGGCCAACACCGAGGAATTTGAGCAATCTACCCAAAGTGAGGCCGAATTGTTGCGCATGTATCGGAGCCGTTCCGCACGTATGGGCTTGGACAAACCTGTCTTTTATTGTGCCTTCCAACCCGCAGCTTATCCCGATACTTTGCACAAAATCCCATTTCGGAATCGGCGGGAGGTATTGGTGAAATTGTTGAGGCAAAATGGCAATTGGCCAGCCGTTGAACGGTACTATGAATCTTTAGGCAGCTTAAAAAAAGTGCTTCAGGCCATGCCCGTTCAATGGAGTTCTGAAGCCCGGAGTAGCCTGGGGCAGGTGATCAATAGTTTACAATTCAGTAGTGATTTTGGGGTAGCTAAGCTGCAATTGGATGAAATAGCTCGGCTAATTCCACAGGATTCGCTACTTCAGCAACAAACTTTTCCCGCCTATCAACAAGTGCGAAAATCTTTTGATTATTTGCTGGCTCATCCCCAAAAAGCCAAATTGTATCGCCCTCGCCTGGTATGGAATGGTTTTGACAATCAATTTCACCAGACTTTTGTGGGCTATTTACGGGGCGATCTTGGTTTATCTTTTAAAGATGCCAAACCCGTAAGTGCAAAAATTGGGCGGGCCTTGAGCTGGACGGTATTGATCAATGTTTGTGCACTGCCCATTGTTTACTTGTTGGCGATTTTCATTGGGGTACGGATGGCAGTTCACCAAGGATCGAGATTTGATCAGAGGGCCAATACCCTCCTGTTTGGTTTGTACGCCATGCCTGCCTTTTGGGTAGCGCTGGTGCTTTTGGTGGTTTTTTCCAACCCCGATTGGGGCATGAATTTCATCACCATTACGGGCATGATGGATTTGGATGCAGACTCATCCTGGGCTACCTGGCTCAGCGTCAGCTTCCGGCAATTGATCATTCCAATCCTTTGTTTGATTTATCCAGCCATGACCATGTTGACCCGGCAAATGCGCAGTGCCATGATTGTGGCCCTCAATCAGGATTTTGTACGCACGGCTCGCGCCAAAGGTTTAGGCGAAAAAGAAGTGATTTGGAACCATGCCTTTCCCAACGCCGCTTTCCCGCTGATCACCAATTTTGGTTCCTTATTGCCAGAGATGGTGGCTGGCTCGATTCTCGTTGAATCCATTTTCAACATCCCCGGCATGGGGCATTTGTTGATTGATTCTATGGGATCGCAGGACTGGCCAGTGGTATTTGGCATCATTTTGTTAGGCACTTTGTTGAGCATGATGGGCTTAGTACTCGTCGATCTGGCTTACGCCTGGCTCGACCCCCGGGTTCGTTTTGATCGCAGCAATCAATCGACATTGGCATGAAAAAAACACAGGGCATCAACAGTTATTGGAGGAACGTATGGCGGCGTTTTCGGGCGCGAGGTGCAGGCAGGTTGGCGTTGCGCAGTTTGATGGTTTTTGTCATCATTGCCTTGAGTAGCCCTTTTGTGGCCAATGAACGCCCCTGGTACATCAAAGTGGATGGAAAAAGTTATTCGCCTTTACTCAAAGGACTACTGGTTGACTTGGGCGTAGCCAAATGGCCCACGGCCCTGATGCCAGCTGAAGATTGGGCGGATAAAACGTATGATAAAATCGTATTCACCCTAATTCCGTACTCCCCGAGGTCGATTGACCACAAAAACCTCAATGCCCGGGGGCCTTTTGAACGGCAGAGTATCAAATCCTGGCGCTTTCGGCACTGGATGGGTACCGACAAAACGGGGCGGGATGTAGCCGCAGGTATGCTGCACGGCACCCGAATGGCCCTTTGGCTTGGTTCCATCATGGTGGGGATTGCCATTTCGATGGGTTTGTTTTTGGGTGGTATCGCGGGGTATTTTGGAGACCAGAGTTTGATTGTTCCCAAGTCCAGGGTTTGTGCCATCTTGTTGTTCTTGCCCTTTTTATTTTTTTATCTGGCCTATTTGCCCGGTATATCGGAAGAGGCTTCCGCCTGGGCACGTGGCTTTCAACAATTGACCTATCTTGTTTTGTATTTGACTCTGGTTTTTTCACTGGATCGTTTGTTGCGTCTGTGCTTACCAAAGTTGGGGCGCTACGTCGTTCCGCTGGATACCCTCCTGATGCGTTTGCTCGAAGTTGTAGATGCCATACCCAGCATTATCCTGGTTTTGGCGCTCATTGCTACCTTGGAACAGCCCACTACCACTTACATGATGGTGGTGGCAGGGATTGTAGGCAGTGCTTCGGTAGCGCGATTTGTGCGGGCTGAGTTTTTAAAGGTTCGGCAACAAACCTATATGGAAGCGGGTCGAGCCTTGGGCTTTACCCACTTGCGTTTGCTGGTTAGGCATGCCTTGCCCAACGCACTGGGGCCGCTGCTGGTTTTGATTTCCTTCTTTATGGCTATGGCCATTCTCACCGAATCCCAGTTGTCCATGCTGGGTATCGGTGCGCCCGACCGGGTTACCTGGGGCTCCATTTTGGGTGAACTGCGGGGGCAGCATCAAATTGAATGGTGGCTGGCACTTTTTCCGGGTTTGGCTATTTTTTTCACGGTGCTTACCTTCCGATATTTGAGTGAAGGTTTGAGCGAGGCTTTAGGTGAAAAATAGGGCTCAAATAATAATTTGCCACTTTCAGTTCCTTTTTTAAGTTCATTTTTGCTTCGGTCAAAAAAATTATTGCAAAACTTGAACCTTGCACCCATTGGAGTGTACTTCAAAAAAATCAATAATTTATTTCTGCACGTAGGGGTAATTTATTTCCCTCCGCATCTACTAACTATTCATTCACATTTTGTTATCACCTGACTGTTATGAAACTTCTACTCACCTTAGGAAGCATGGCATTGTTTTGCCTATCGCTTCAAGCCCAAGCTAACCTGAATGGTAAAATTCAAGATGAAAATCGCCAGGCCATTCCTTATGCCAACGTCCTGCTGCTGGAAGTCAAAGATTCCAGTTTGTTCAAAGGTGCCATTACTGCGGACGACGGCAGCTTTAACTTCAGTGCAGTACCTACCGGAAAATCTTACCTGCTGCGCGTAGTCATGTTGGGATTTGAAGATCACTTTCACAACATTCCTGATTTTAAGGAAAACCTAAATATCCCGACCATTTCGCTACGCAATCAGACTAAAACCCTGGCTACCGCAGAAATAACGGCTCGCAAACCATTTTTGGAACAAAAGGCGGGAACGCTCATCGTCAACGTAGCCAACAGCATCACCGGGGCCAGCGGGAGTGCTCTGGATGTTTTGCGCAAAGTGCCGGGTATGATTGTGGTCAATGATCGCATTAGCTTGGCGGGCCAAACGGGATTGACTATCCTCATCGACGGTCGCCCTACCCAGTACATGGACATGCAAAGCCTGCTGAAAGATATGCCTTCAGCCAACATCGACCGCATTGAGGTGATCAGCCAACCGGGGGCCCGCTTCGATGCGCAGGGCACTGGGGCGGTGCTGAACATCGTCCTGAAGCGCAACATGAAACTGGGCCTGAATGGTACCGCTACGGTAGGTGCGGGTAAGGGAAAATATTGGAAATACCGCGCTTCAAGCACACTGAACTTCCGCAACGAAAAATTCAATTTCACCAACTCCCTGGCCTTTAGCCACCGCACCTGGTACGAACAACTCGATCTGGAGCGAGTAGTGGGCACGGAATTGTACAAACAAAGCAATTTTCAACCCGGCTTGCCTTATTCTTTGAACATCAAATCAGGTGTGGATTATTACATCAGTAAAAATCAAACAGCAGGTGTTTCGGTCAATGCCCTGGGCAGTACCAACGAGGTGGTGAGTGAAAGTACCACCTCCATTTTGCCTGATGCCCTGCAAAAAGCCCGGGCAGAAATCCTCACCTCCAATGAAACCGATCGCCGAACTGGTTTTGTCAACTTGGATGCTTACTACGAATTCAAACTGGATACCAGTGGCCAAAAACTCAATGCCGATTTTAGCATCAACCGCTATGGCCGCAACGTCAGCAACCTCCTGCGCACGGAAGTGATCAGTGGCGAAGACAACTTTGCCAATCGCCAGCAAAAACAACCCGGAAACACGGAAATCGAGGCCTATCGCTTGGACTATACCAAACCCTTCAGCAAAAAATTCCAAATCGAGTCGGGACTTAAATACAGTCATGCAGTGGTGGACAACGACCTGCAAGCCAGCATTTTTAGTGACAACAATTGGGTAAACGACCCCTCCTTCAGCAACCACTTCGTTTTTACGGAAAAAATTGCCGCCGCTTATGTGTCGTCCAATTTCACCTTGGGTAAAATTGAAGGTCAGGCCGGGCTCCGTTACGAAAACTCCCAATCCACGGGTTATTCGGTGACTTTGGACAGCACTCAACAACGGCGGATTGCGCGGTTTTTCCCCAGCTTGAGTTTGTCCGCTCCTCTGGGCGACAAATTGGGTTGGTCGGCAGCCTACAGCAATCGCATCAATCGGCCCGGTTATGGGTCATTGAATCCTTTTGTGCAGTTCCTCGATCCTTACACCTACCGAAAAGGCAACCCGTTCCTCCGGCCCGAGATCACCGACTCGTACAAAATGTCGTTGACCTACGACAAACAACCTTTTTTCAACCTGGAATATACCCGCACCAAGGACGTGATTCAGATGGTTACGCAGCAGGATGATGCTACAGGGGTAGGTTTTGGGATAGACGACAACTTGGCTACTTTTGAACGCTACGGCGGTAGTTTGTTCTTCCCCCTGGAGTTTGTAAAAAAACTCGAAGGTTATGGTGGCGTGATGGTGTTTTACAACCGCTACGAATCCGAGGTTTTTCAAGAACAATTCAACCAGGGCCGCTGGAATGTGGTGGCTTTTTTGAATGCGACCTATACTATGCCCAAAGACTGGAAATTTGAAATGAATGGCTGGTACTCTGGCCCCGGCATCGAAGGCATTCAAACCTCTGAACATTTGTATGGCGTGAGTTTTGGGGTGCAGAAAAAAATCATGAAAGGCAAGGGCAACCTCAACTTGGCCCTCGACGATATGTTGTTCCGCTACTGGCATGGCCGGATTGATCACGCTACTTTTGAGGCAAACATCGTGTCTTCCTGGGAAACGCGCATCGCGAATCTGAGCTTTACCTACAATTTCGGGAATCAGTATTTGAACAAAGGTGCTCGGAGAAGAAGTGGGGCTTCGGAGGAGCAGAGCCGAGTGGGGGAAAAGTAAGTGAAAAGTGAAAAATGAAAAATGAAAAGTGAAAAATAGGCTACCGCAGCGGCTTTGACCAGCAATGTTGAACAAGTCGCTGCGGCAGCCTATTTTTCACTTTTCACTTTTCACTTTTCACTTTTCACTTTTCACTTTCTACCACCCCAACACCGTCTTCATCTTCTCATAAATGGCCGTGTTCTCATAAATGCCGGAAAACAACTCTGCTCCTGGGCCGAACGCAAACACGGGTACCAACTGCGCAGTATGTTGATTGGTGGTAAAAGCTCCCCGGATTTTGCCCAATTCCGAGCCTGGATTGATCGCATAGCCACCCGTTTCGTGGTCCGCAGTGACAATCACCAGGGTTTCTCCATCGGCAGCGGCAAAGTCGAGGATTTTGCCGATCGTTTGGTCAAAATCCACTACCTCACTCACGATGTAATCCGAATTATTGGCGTGGCCACCCCAGTCGATTTGGGAGCCTTCGATCATGAGGAAAAAACCTTTTTCCGAGCGTTGTTTGAGGTGTTTTGCGGCGGCTACACTGTAAGGGGCCAGATAAGTACGGCCTTCCGAAGCCTTGGCTGGGTCGCCATCTGCGCTAAAATAAATGAAATTTTTACTTGGATCTGGCGGGCTAGCGTTTTCCGCATTTTGGCTGAAGTCGTTGATTTGATAACCCTTGGCCTGAAGCTCCTTGATCAAATTGCGGCTGTCAACAGTGCGTTGATCAAAGAATTTTTTTCCACCGCCAGCCAAAAAATCCACTTCGGTTTTGAGAAAAAAAGTGGCAATTTCTTCCTCAAACTTCCGGTTGCGCACATGAGCAATGAAGCAAGCTGGAGTAGCGTGGGTGAGCGTAGAGGTGACCACCATACCAGTGGCCAAGCCCTTTTCTTCAGCTTGTTCGAGGATGGTTCTGACGGGCATACTGTCGGTGTTCACCCCAATTGCACCATTGTAGGTTTTGATGCCACTGGCAAATGCCGTAGCACCTGCCGCAGAATCCGTAATGAGGTCGCTGGCCGAGTAGGCTTTTTGCAAACCCGCCACGGGGAAACGTTCGAACTGACTTTGGTTGTTGTTGAAATACATACCCGCCGAGATATGGGTCAAGCCCATTCCATCTCCAATGAGTAAAATGACATTTTTAGCTTGGCGCGGCGGTGCAGCTGCTACGACTGCTTTTGGTTTTTTTTGGCTCCAGACTGGCCCACACAACAACAGGGTCAATCCTATGATCAAGAGTTTTTTCATCTAATCTAAGTGGTAAGTGAACGGGCACTTAATTCTCTAATAAAAACGAAGCAACTAGACCAAAATGTACCGCTTGCCGGGCAATGCTTTGATGACGCCTTTAAATTCCAATTCCAACAAAAGGGCTGCCATCGCGCTGCTCGACTTTTGCGCTACAAAGGTCAGTTCGTCAATGTTCTTCTCTTCGTCGTGACGCAACAAATTTACAATATTTTTTTCTTCCTCGCTCATTTCGACAAAAAGCTGTTGTTGAACGCCATAAGTGTAGGGCGGCAAATCCCAACGCAATAGGCGTACCAGGTCTTCGGCGCTTTCCATCAGGTGCGCCTGGTTGTTTTTAATCAATTCATTGCAGCCTACTGAAAAAGGGTCTTTAACCCGGCCAGGTACTGCAAACACATCCTTGTTGTACTCATTGGCATATTTGGCCGTGATGATGGAGCCGCCATAACGGGCCGTTTCCACCACGACCAGCGCATCACACATCCCGGCAATGATGCGGTTGCGCAGAGGGAAATGTTCTTTTTCAGCATTGGTTTCAAAGCCGTATTCGGTCAATATCCCACCATTGTCCAGCATTTTTTGAGCTGCCGAACGATGACTGGGCGGGTACAAATGCGCCAGTCCATGGGCCAGTACACCAACAGTGGGTAGTTTGACTTCCAATGCTTTGCGGTGGGCACAAATGTCGATGCCATAAGCCAGGCCACTGATGATGAGGGGATCGTAGGGCACCAGTTGTTCCAACATCTCTTCACAAAAAGAAGTGCCTTGCACCGTAGGTTTGCGGGTACCGACGATAGCCACGATACGCTTTGCATTCAAGTTCGCGTTACCTCGATGGTACAGGACCAGTGGGCTATCCGGGTAATGTTTCAAACGGCTGGGGTAATGCTCATCCAGGTAAAAAAAGGCCTGAATCTGGTGCTGCTCCAAATGCACAAGCTCTTTTTCTGCAGCCTGTTGGGGTTCAAGCGATTTGATTTGTTGGGCCAATTGGGCACCAATGCCGGGAATTTTGAGCAGGGCTTTGGCGCTACTTCGAAAAACCTCCTCCGGGCTACCACAATAACTAACCAGGGTGCGCGCCGTAATCGGGCCAACCTTGGGGATTTTTGTCAGGGCAATTGGGTAAAATAAATGCTCCATTGCAAAAAGAAATATCTTTGTGGATTATGGTTTAGTGAGGTTGAGAGAGGTTGAGGTTGTCACAAGCATTCTTGACTAAGTCTCTAGTGGTAATGCTCAACCTTCCTAAACCTTCCTAAACCTTCTAAACTTCGAATACTATGAGCGAAAAAAAAGGTTCAATCCTGCCCAGTTTGGAACTCATGATCATTGGCGTTTTTTTCATCGGTTTCGCTTTTTGGGCCATCAACAAATGTTCGGACACCCAAAGCAAATACATCAATCGAGCAGAACGCGAACGATTACGGAATTTGGAAGATAGCCTGGGCCGAAAAATTGAAGCCACCAAAAGTGATACTCCCAAAACCAGCCCAATTGCCAGTCCTGCCGTCAGTACTGCTCCTGCCCTCTCACGTTTGTACGTTTGCCTCGAAAATTTAAAGGTGCGCAAAAGTCCTACTACCAGTGCCGAGATACTCGAAACCCTCCCCTTGTTTGAAGAAGTCTATTTCCTCAATGAAGTGAGCGACTCCAGCACTACGGTCAATTTGGGCAAACAAACGGTAACCGAGCCTTGGATCAAAGTCCAAACCCGGAAAGGTCGTGCTGGCTGGGTTTTTGGCGCAGGAGTACATTACTACCGCCGCAAGCACCCGGGCTCAGATTGATTTGCTGATTCGCCAATAGGTTGGAAGGGCTAATGCAGTGCATTACATCCATGACCTTGACAAAGGCACTCCAGAAACAATAGTTGATATTTATGTAAGGCGTGTAAACAAAACAAAAATACAAAACCCCGGCAATAATTGCAGGGGTCAATCTACTTTTTCTTTTAACGGCTATCCCAAGCCGTCAGTTCGTATTGTTCGATGATGAGCAGCACTGCCTTGGCGTCTGCTTTTGTGGGGTAAAAACCTAGTTCCTGCAATGTATCCACCCAACCTTTCACGTCAGTTGTGCTTTTTGTTCGCAGTGGCGAAAATGTACCTGTTGTGATGTAGTAACTGTGGTCGCGGAAGCTCATCCAGGCGGTTTCGTAGTTGCGCAGGCAGGTTTTGCCACTGGCGAAGGTTGGCCCTTGCCAATCGCTGGTACATTGTAGGTTGAAGAAGTTGTTGGCGGCTTGTGCCCCAGCGCTTTGGCCCGCCTGACTCATCAGCAGGGCATTGGCTAAAATGAGAGAAGCTGGGATTCCAAATTTGTGCTGCTCGTTGACGGCAACTTTGACAAAACGGTGGACAAAGGTGGCTTTGGCAGCTTCATCAATATCACCCAGTTTTTCGGCCAGTTTTGAAGCAGATTGTTTGCTGGGGAATGGGTCAAGGGAAAATTTGTTCTCTGGAATTGGGGCAGTTCGGTTTTCGGTATACCCTTCTTTAGCGGGGGCGGCAGGAAGAACGGGCAGTTTTTCCTCCGACTTGACGGGGGTGTTCATGTTGATCCGCAAGCTCAGGTTTTTACGCGTGGCACCATATATCAAAAGCAGCACAATGGCCACCTTGAGCCAATTCTTCTTTAGATATTTGTTCACCTTGCCCATAAAAACCTATTTGAGTGTATTGTTTAAATTTCAAGACAAAAATAAACAAAAAGTTTTTATTGTGCAAGTTTTTTTAGGAGATTTATCCATGTTTTTCCCACGGATAAATCCATGGGGTGAGATGGTATGGTGGCCTCCCACGGATAAATCCGTGGGTTGGCGGGTAAGCCAGAAGAGCCGATGAATACGTTCATTAAGGGAAACTTTATGTATCAAAATACACTCCTTTCCCCCCTAAGTCCAACTTAGCCAACCAACGGATTTATCCGTGGGAGGCCACCCTACCGCCCTAACCCACGAATTTATTCGTGGGAAAAAAAGCAGGAAAAACCTCCCTCAACCCATCTTCGGATACGCCAAATAATATTTCGTCACATTTTTAAAGTGCAGCCCCGGCTCCAACAACTCCGACATCGGCTTCGCTACCCCATTTTTAAACAACATCTTGATTTCCCCACTTTGCGGATTGTAAGCATGGTTACTTTCATGACCGCTGAGCAATAGATAACTTGCTTCGCTGGCTGGTCCAGGCCACCATTGCTCGATTTGCTGCCGCACGGTTTCAATGCGGGAGGCTTCAAAAGGCTCATCCGCCAAGACCAATTTGAAGAGGCGTCGATTGACCAATCCGGTGGCCAGAAAAGCCAGAACCTGATCATCGGTTTTCATCCAGCCCTTCAATGCCGCGGAAATGTCCGCGTCATCCAGGCCAGCGAAAGCATCCAGCAGTTCATCGCGACGCGAAAGGAAGTCGGCTTCCGCAAAATCGTTGTAAATAAACAGCTCCATATTCGGCGGACAATACAATTTCACCCCCGCTTTAGCAAGTTCTTTGGCGCGCCGCAGGGCCTGAATCATCATCTGTTCTGCCGACAATACCGTTTTGTGCAAATACACCTGCCAATACATCAGGCGGCGTGCGATCAGGAATTTTTCGATGGAATAAATCCCTTTTTCCTCCACCACCAACTCTCCCTCGTGCACCGCCAACATCTTGATGATTCGGTCGTAACCAATCACGCCTTCATACACCCCCGTAAAAAAACTATCCCGATTCAGGTAATCCATCCGATCCATGTCCAACTGGCTGGAAACCAACTGGTGCAGGAATTTTTTTGGATACGAATCATCAAAAATATGGATGGCCAAGCTCAAGGCACCATTGAACTCCTCATTCAATTTTTGCATAAACAATTGCGATAGGCGCTCATGATGGACATTGATGAGGGTGTTTTCAAGGGTATGTGAAAATGGCCCATGCCCAATATCGTGCAACAAAATGGCGATTTGTACCGCCTCGCCCTCTTCTTCGCTGATTTCCGCTCCTTTGAAACGCAAAACCTCAATCGCCTCGGTCATGAGGTGAAAAGCCCCGAGTGCATGGTGAAAGCGGGTATGTAAAGCTCCCGGGTACACGTAATGCGTCAGGCTAACTTGTTTGATGCGCCGCAAACGTTGGAAATAAGGGTGTTCAATCAAGTCGAAAATGATGCCATAGGGCACAGTGACAAAGCCGTAAACGGGATCATTGAAGATTTTGTGGCGTGGCATGGTAAGAATTTGGGGCAAAGGTCGGAAAGTCTGGGGAGTGGGGCAAGGGGTATTTTTTGCTCAAAAAATGACAATCATTAGGGTATCTTTCTACTCACATCAATAATTTCCCTAAATTCTCAATTTCCCACCCCATCTGAACAATAATAACTCAGAAAAACTGATTTTTGTGTAATCTAATCTTAGAACCCACAACCAACAACCATAACCCATGAATTCATTCGTGGGCCCAAAAAATCCAACATGGATAAAATCATCATACTCTGGGCCGATGACGAAATCGACCTGCTGCGGCCCCAGATTTTGTTTCTGGAAAAAAAAGGCTACTCCGTCATCACTGTAACCAATGGCCATGACGCCCTTGAAGAATGCCAACAAAACCGCGACATTGACGTCGTGTTTTTGGATGAAAGTATGCCCGGTATCACTGGTCTGGAAACCCTGGCCCGCATCAAGGCCGAAAATCCTAACCTACCCGTGGTGATGATCACCAAAAACGAGGCCGAAACGGTGATGGAAGAGGCGCTGGGTTCCCAGATTGCGGACTACCTCATCAAACCCGTCAACCCCAACCAAATCCTGCTCTCCCTCAAAAAAATCATCGACAACGACCGCCTGGTACGGGAAAAAACTTCCTCGGATTACCAGCAGGAGTTTCGGCAGATTTTTATGGAGATCAACAGTGGTTTGAATTTCGACGAATGGGTGGAGGTGTACCGTCGCATCATCAATTGGGAGCTCAAAATCGACCAGGCCAATTCCACGGAAATGGGCGACATCCTTTCCATGCAAAAAAACCAGGCCAACACCGAGTTTTCCAAATACGTGACCAAAAACTATTTGAACTGGGTACAGCACGACAGCGACGGTCCAGTGCTTTCGCACCAGCTGTTTCGGCGCAAAATTTTCCCACTGCTCAACAATACTACGCCTACTTTCGTGCTCTTGCTCGACAACCTGCGCTTTGACCAATGGAAGGTCATCGAACCTGTCCTGAGTGAATTGTACCGAGTAGAGGATGAGGATACTTTTTGCAGCATCCTACCCACTGCTACCCAATACAGCCGCAACGCCATTTTTGCGGGGATGATGCCCCTCGAAATTGACAAACACCACCCAGATTGGTGGCGCAATGACAACGAAGAAGGTGGCAAAAACCTCTTTGAAAAAGACATGCTGAGTGAGCAAATCCGCCGCACCTTGCGCAAAGAAATCAAGCACGATTACCTCAAAATCACCAGTGTAGCCCAAGCGCGCTTGTTGCAGGAAAACGTGCTCAACTACGTCAAAAACGACCTCACCGTCATCGTGTACAACTTCATCGACATGCTCTCGCATGCACGTACGGAGATGGAAGTACTTAAAGAATTGGCAGGTGATGAAAAGGCTTACCGCTCTTTGACCCTGTCCTGGTTTAAAAATTCACCGCTTTGGTCGGCCCTGCAAAAATTGGCTGAAAAGGACATTCAACTGATTGTCACTACCGACCACGGCACCATTCGTGTGAACACCGCCTCCAAAGTGGTAGGTGACCGCGAAACGACGACCAACCTGCGTTACAAAATGGGGCGCAACCTGCAATACGACAAAAAAGATGTACTGGAAATTCGCAAGCCTGAAGAGGCCCGTTTGCCCAGCCCCAACCTCAGCTCTTCCTACATTTTTGCCAAAGAAGACATCTTTTTCCTCTACCCCAACAATTACAACCACTACCACAACTATTACAAAAACACCTTCCAACACGGTGGCATCTCGCTCGAAGAGATGATTTGCCCGATTGTAAGGCTCAAAGTCAAATAAGTGAACCTTGTCGCATACCTGAGCATTTTTGCCGGTGCAGTCTTGGAAGGTGAGTTGGTGTACATCAGCGCCATCCAGGCTGCACAGGCAGGGTATGTGGATTTATACGGGGCAATTGCCGCCTTTTTTCTGGGTACTTTTTGTACCGATTGGTTTTATTTTTTCACTGGCCGAAAACAAGGGCGACGTTACCTGGAGCGCAACGAAAAACTTCAGCTCAAGGCTGCCAAAATTGATCATTTGCTGGCGCGTTATGGCACGCTCCTGCTTTTATCCTATCGCTTTATTTATGGGTTCAGGATTGTTTTACCCTTGTTGTTTGGCGCGAGTAAACTGAGTAGCCGACGCTTTTTGTTGTTCAGCCTGCTGAGTACCAGCATTTGGGTGAGCGTATACGGATGGATTGGATATTATTTTACGAATTGGTTGCTGGAGCAGTTGAAATCGGGACGGGTGTTGATTTTGGTATTGGGAATTACATTGTTCGTTGTATTGATTGCGTTGGTAAAAAGATACTTGTTTAAAGCCAACAAAACTTAATCCAATGAGCTCGTTAAAATACCCTCTCCTCTTGTGTTAAATTACAAAAACGAGTGGTCGGATCAATTCAAATTTGATTTAGCGATTAGTGCTGAAATCAGTCCAGCAAAGCAGAAAAACTAGTCTTTTCATCCTATCAGGTTACAAATTTCGTTAACCATCCGCTTCAAATTAACAAAAAATTTCACTATTTTTGATCGTTTCAAAACTTGTATTACATGTCTAGTATTAAGGATGTACATGAAAATGTCTTGGCTTTTTTGTTGCAATGGAAAAAAGATCGAGACCCAAAGCTTGTTTTCAGCCTTAGAAAAAAGCCAGCAGAACGGCTTCAGAAAGGATACTGGTTTGTGGGCAATGATCATTACCTAGCCTTTACTTTTTGGACAGGTTTAGATTGGGTCAATAAAACGCCAAATATTTACTTTAGTGTTGATACCAATGGTACAACTGAAGTACGCTTCTCGGCAAAAGACAGTGAAGAAAAAGCTAAAATACTTGGGTTTGCAGCCTCAGTGCTGGGCGGTTTTACGAAAGTAAATCGAAAAGATTACATTGGAAACATGTGGATTAAACAATTTGAGGGAAAAGATTACCTCACCAATCTGGAATATTTTCTATTGGAGGATAAAAATAGGATAGATACACTTCTTGAAAACGAAAAACAGCATGGTAATAAAGAATTATTTATTAAAGCTTTAATCCCATTAGACTCACAAGATTTCCAGCAAAATTTACTAAGAGTCAATGACTATCGTAAAGATAACAAAACGCTAAAAGATGTTGTGAGCAGTTCTGTGCGCACGCTTTGCTTGGAAGAAATGACGCTGGAGAATACTGGTTTATTCAGAAATTGTACACTTCAATTTGGGAAAAAAGTTACCCTACTAATCGGAGAGAATGGATGTGGCAAAAGTACTCTTTTAAAGGCAGCAGCCTTGGGCTTAGTAGGTACAGGAAGCACCTTAATTGATACCAGAAACTCTGAATTACAATATCTTCCTACTATAATTGGAGTTGAAGAAGATAAAATCGAGTTTGTAAGTAAAGGCTCTATAAGTCTTTCTTACGTTTTTAATGGAAAAAGCTTCACAAACGGCAAAGGTAACTTCATCCCATTTAGTTACAATGCGGGAACTGGAGAGGTCATGTTTAATGAAGATCGAATTGCCGATGATGGGTTTGGCTTACCTGTTAGCGAAGGTGCTTTTGATAATGACGGAGAACTTCCATTATTGGTGATTGGTTACCCTCAACGTTACGGAAAAAGAAAGGATGGTACCAATATCAAAAAGCGATCAATTAAACCTAATGCCTACGATGTTTTGCCGTTACTTTTAGATACAGAAGAACATCGTATTGATAGTTTAAAATTATGGATTAGCGAGAACTGGAATTCATCTCCCCAAAAACAAGAAAGTGTAATCAAATTATTCAAGGTAATATCAGCCATACTTGCTTCAAGTCATGAACCTGATTACAAAATTGAATTAAAGAGTGCTATTTCTGAAAGAAAAATCATGGTTATAACGCCAGATAATCCGAAAGGAATACCTTTTGACCTTTTAAGCACTGGTTTAAATAATCTTTTTGGCTGGATTGGGCATTTGATTTCTAGACTGTTTGAAGCCTATCCAGATTTAGGCAATCCGATGGAAGGTAATGCTGTAGTTTTTGTCGATGAAATTGACAACTATCTGCATCCTCTAATCCAGGCAAGTGTTATCGAGGTTCTTCTGGACTATTTTCCTAATATTCAATTCATTTTTACCAGTCATTCCCCTGTTATGCTCGCCTCCTTACCCAATCAAGATACTAAAGCTTATCGGATTGAAAATAAGGAAGCCATAGAAATCTTGCATTTTTATGGCAGAACGGTGCAAGATGTTCTAACAGAAGATTATGGAATTCAAAAAAGACCTGCAAAGACAATCCAAGCAAAGATTGACAAAATGAGTAAAGCACTGGCTATGAGCGAAATGGATGAAGCAAGAAAAATTTACGAAGAATTATTGCCAATCTTAGGAAAGAATGATGTTGCAATTTTAGATGCAGAGTATGAATTATTAAATTAGGAGTTCATGCTACCGATTTCAAAACTACCAGAACCTCCTGGGCTGAAAGAATACAAGTCAAAGTACCCCGGTTCCGATGACTACATAGATTTTTGTAGTTACCAACAAGCCCAGGCATTTACTGAGCTAAGAGAAAATTTGCTCAAAGAGCAAAAATTTGTTTGCGCATATTGTGGGCAGCGCCTTGGAGAAGATGTACTCAAAATGAAAACTGAGCACTTTGAGCCACAAAATCACGACAAGCTGACTATTGAAACCAAAAAAGAGTATCACAACCTGAATTACAACAATTTGCTAGCTTGCTGCCGAGGCAACGATGATAAAAAAGGAGAGAATCATTGTGATTCAAAAAAAGGGCCAAAACCACTCCATTTTATTGCAAATCCTGCAACGATACAGATTAGAAATTCAACCATAAAGTATAAAGTAAATCCTCGTTCTGAAGAAGTTTTAATTTTTTCAACTGACCCAGAAATCGAAAAAGAATTAAATCAAATTTTAAATCTAAATCATCAAATCCTCAGAGAAAAGAGGTTCAATCAGTGGAGGCGAGTAACAAAAAATTTAGGACATACTGAAACTTGGAAAGTGCCAAAGGTTAAGCGACTCAAAGATGATTACGCACTTTTAGTTGACGGCATTAAGCATCAAGAATTTAAAGATTTCATAGTCTGGCATCTTGAGGATTGGATCAGGAGATTTGGATAATTGCTTAAATCGACTTATTATTGTCTCACTCTGTGACAATAAACCAAATCACATCCTATGTATCGATCGTTATTCCTTTTCAGCTTACTGCTGCTGGGCTTTTCCGCGCTGGCACAAACCAACTTCTACATGCCGGTTCAAACCAAAATAGAACACGGCCTCATTGAAGGCAATTACGATATCCGCACGGGTATGCAATATTACCTGGGCATTCCTTTCGCCAAGCCACCCGTTGGCCAACTCCGTTGGAAAGCACCACAGCCGCTGGCGCCCTGGACTGGGGTCAAAATGACCAAAAAGTTTGGTCCACGTGCCGTGCAGGGTTTTGTGTTTGGCGACATGAAATTCCGTTCCGAAGGCCTGAGTGAAGATTGCCTTTACCTCAATGTGTGGTCGCCAGCCAAACGTACCGACAAAAACCTGCCCGTATTGGTGTATTTCTACGGCGGAGGATTTGTAGCGGGCGATGGTTCTGAGCCCCGTTACGACGGCGAAAGTATGGCCAAAAAAGGCATTGTGGTGGTTACGGTGAATTACCGATTGAACATCTTTGGCTTTTTTGCCCACCCCGAGTTGAGTGCTGAAGCGCCCTACAAAGCTTCCGGGAATTATGGCCTACTCGACCAGAGTGCCGCCCTGAAATGGGTGCAAAAAAACATTGCTGCTTTTGGTGGTGACCCCAAAAATGTAACCATCTCTGGAGAGTCCGCAGGTTCTATTTCCGTCAGCGCCCAGATGGCCTCTCCCCTATCCAAAGGGCTGATCGCAGGTGCCATTGGTGAAAGTGGCGCGGGGATCAACCCTACGCTTTTCCCAGTTCCGCTGGCTGAAGCTGAAAAAACCGGACTTGATTTTGCCAAAAATGCAGGCTACCCTACCCTAGCGGAATTGCGCAAACTGAGTACCCGCGAAATTTTTGAAATCTACACCGAATCGAAACGTTTTGGCTTCCCCACCGTCATCGACGGCTATTTTTACCCCAAAACTCTCCCAGAAATTTTTGCCGCCAAACAACAGGCCATGGTGCCGCTGTTGGCAGGTTGGAACTCCGCAGAGGTACCATCAGGATTTTTCATGCAGGGTCTTGCGCCTACCGAAGAAAATTACCTCAAAAAAGTCAAAGAAGCTTATCCAAATGACCATGAGGAAGTTTTGAAGCTTTACCCCCATGGGTCGGCCAAGGAGCTCGAACATTCGGTTACCGCCTTGGCTTCCGATCGTTTCATTGCTTACAGCACCTGGAAATGGGTGGATTTACACGTCCAAAACAGCACTCAACCCGTTTACCGCTATTTGTACAGCCGCATCCGGCCACCACTGGTGGATAAAGATCTGGTTTCTGGTTTGGCTGGCGGTACCATGCAACGCGATCCCAATGCGCCCAAAGCACCCGAACCCGTCGGTGCTTCCCACGCTTGCGAGATTGAATACTGCATGGGCAACCTGCATTTGGTAAACGATTATGCCTGGACGCCCGATGACTACAAGGTGTCAGAAACCATGCTCAACTACTTCGCCAATTTCATCATCTCGGGCAATCCCAATGGGGGCAAATTGCCGCAATGGCCAGCTGCGCAAAAAGGGGATAACGCGCCAGATGTGATGGTGATTGATGTGGAATCCAAGGCTGTGAAGGCGAAGGATGATGGGCGGTACCGTTTTTTGGACCGGGCGTATGGGAACAATAAGTAAGTTTTTCCCAAAGCGGCATGATTAGCACAAAGGACACCAAGGAGGGCACAAAGGACACAATGAAGTCGTCAACGTCTAACTTTGTGTCCTTTGTGCCCTCCTTGGTGTCCTTTGTGCTAAAAAAATGTCGCTCTAGTATCATTGTGGTATTTATCTTTCAGCATGTTCTTTTTTCCTTCCAGGTCAAATTTTATTTCCTATTTTTAAGCCTCAAAGAGGGATAACACCAAGTACCCTCCCCTAAAACCACGTCTTGTATGAAAAAAATGCTGATCTGGCTACCAGCCTTGGCCCTGGCCTTTCTAACTTTTCAGTGCGCACAAGAGGCACCAAAAACCAATGAAGCAACTGCTACCGAGTCAGAAGAAGATCTGGTCAAAAGAGGTGAATACCTCGTCACTACCGGTGGCTGTGAAGATTGCCATTCACCAAAAATGATGACCGACAAAGGCCCAATTCCTGATCCAAAGCTGCGCATGTCGGGCCACCCGGCCAGTGTAAAACTGGCACCGATCTCCGATCCCAGCATCGTTGGCCCCTGGGTTTTGTTTCACCCGATGACTACGGCATCAGTTGGCCCTTGGGGGACTACTTACTCTGCCAACCTGACCCCGCATGAAACCGGGATCAAAGAATGGTCTTTTGAGCAGTTCAAAAAGGCCATTACCGAAGGAAAATCAAAGGGTTTGGATGGAGGTCGTACTCTCTTGCCTCCGATGCCCTGGCAGAATTACGTCAACATGAAGGAGGAGGATTTGAAAGCGATTTTTGCGTTTTTGAATTCGCTGCCTCCGGTGGATAACTTGGTGCCTGCTCCGGTGCCGCCCGCACAATAGTTGAGAAGTTGAGGAGTTTAGAAGTTGAGGGCTACCGCGGCGACTTGGACTAAGGCATTGTCAAACCCGCTGCGGTAGCCCTCAACTTCTAAACTCCTCAACCTTTTCCTACAGCCAATAATTCAACTTCACCACCAGCGCCCGATTCCGATGCGCCCAGCCCTGGGCAAAGTAATTGTCGGTCAGTACCACAAACACATCACTCATGGGGCGGTAACGCCACTGAATGCGGCTATTGATGTTAAAATTGTTGGCTTGGGTATTGTATTGTAAAAAGGTAGTCCAGTTCAAATTGCGGTTGAAAAAGAATTCGATGCGAGGCGTGATCGCCAAAATTTCGGCATCGGCGTAGGGTTTGGGAAAGTCCAGTTTGTTGTAGCTGGCCGCCACTCGGAAATTCCCCCAGGGTTGGGCGCGTAAACCAACGCTGAGGTCCGCCGTCCATTGTAGGCCATTGTAAAATTCTCCGCCGGTAAACCCTGCGCTCCAATTCAGGGCCTTGCGCACATCTGAAGTCCATTCCATGCGGGCATTGGCAAAAGTATACCGCGCTGCGGGAAGTGCCGGATATTCCTCAATTGGTTCGTCGTCAAACTTAAAACTCACCGGTACATTGGCATAATTAAAATTGGTGTACAAAGCGAACTCGCTGGTATTCCGAAAGCTGAGCTCCAGATTGATTCCACTGTTGTATTCGTTGATGCTAAAGTTGGGGTTGAACACCATAAAACTGTTGGCCGAAATTTCGGTGCTGTTCAATTTGCTGCTTTCCTGTTTGGGCAAAATGCGCCAAGTCGCTTCCAGGTATTTGTAGTTGTAGCCAATGCGCAGGGTAGTGTCTCTGGCTGCGTCGTAGTTGGCAACGCGCAATTCGTAGCCCATGTCCGCGTAATAATTGGGCCCCATGTGCAAAAAATCGGCTACAAATTCAAAGTTGCGGCTGGTGTATTCAAAGCCAGTTTGCCCCCACCAGTCTTGTTGATTGATCTCTGGTTTAAAGGATTGGTGATAACCTACCCAAGACTGAATGGAGCCCTTAGGGGCGATGTACAAAAACTCTCCTCCGGCATTGCGGCTCCAGTTTTTGGTATCTAGTTCCTGGTTCCCAGTTTCCTGGCGATTGAGGAAATAGCCGCGCAAGGTGGTACGGCCAAACAGACGACGGTCAAACACCAGGGCTGAAAAGTTCTCGGGGTTCTGGGCATCGTGTTTGCGGGTTTGCATGTTGAGCACCCCGATGCGGGTATCGGCGTTGATGTTTCCGGTAAGCCGTAGCCCCGCGAGAATGGGAATTTGATTGCCATTGTCGTCCAAACCGATGCGGCGGGAGAAAAAAGGTCGAATCAGGTCGAAGCCAAAATTGCCAAAGAGGTCGGCATTTTCCAGGAAAAAAGTGCGCTTTTCGGGCAATTGGATGTTAAAACGAGTCAGGTTGATGACCTGCTCATCAATTTCGATTTGGGAAAAATCGGGGTTGATCGTCAAGTCGAGGTTGAGGGAAGAACCCAGTCCAATTTTGGCGTCCAGACCGATGTCGCCATAGTTACGCGTAGGGATGCCATTTTCGGTATCCCGGTCGGTTCCCCCGGTCACAAAGGGAATAAAGGCGTAGTTACGGGAAGCGTTTTTTGGCCCTTCATCAAATTGGAGTACTCCCGTCCAGCCCAGATCGGTGCCATTGAATTGTAAGGGAATTTGTACCCAGGTGCTGAAATGCCCCCGGTTGGCGTCGTTGCGAATGAAGTTGATGCCCCATTCTTTTTGGCCGTCTTTAAAACGCAAAATGCGCAAGGGAATGGCAAACTCAGCAGTCCAGTGATCGGGGTAGTTTTTTACTTCGCCCCACCATACGTTGTCCCAACTTTCGTCGGTTCCGTTACCGTTGGTTGCAGCGATCAGTGCTTCAGTTTGAACTCCAGCGGGGGTAAGTCCAAAGAAGTAACCATTGTTGGACAAATTGACCGGGTCGAGCACCACCGCAAGGCCATCTGATTCCCAATACCCTGCATCGCGTTTGAGGCTCTGAAGGATGTATTTTCCCGAGTCTTGATAACAGGTGGCGGCAATGTACAGGAACTGCTCATTGTAGGCGCATTGTACTTTCGTTTGAGCGTTGGCAGGGCGGCCATCCATGGGCCATTTTAGCCAAAATTGCCCCGTCGTGTCGGCGTTCTGCCAGGCTGGATCGTCAAGTTTGCCGTCGATTTTAATGGGGCTACTGGTCTTTTTGGTATGCAGCCGAAAACGGGCTTGCATGTCGTTGCGCGCTTCTTGCGCGTAGAGTGTGGTAGCGAGCAGGGCTAGGAAGAGGCTGCTCCAAAGCAGTTTCGGGTACATTTCAGTCGGACTTTAGGCTGCAAATGTAGCGATAAAGGTGAAAGGGCTACAAAAAGTTCCTGAAAGTCGAGAATATGTTGCTAAAATGGTAGAAAATGAAATGGAGCCATAAAAAAGAGGGCCAACTCCTTGGCGGCCCTCCAATCGTCTCTTAAACTAACCGATTAATATCTTTTCCGCTTCAAGAAGCGATTCAACAATCTACATTGAAAACCCGCCGAAATCATTGAATTAAATCAAGCAAAATGGTGATTGTGGGCAATACATCGCATTCTGCCGCGATTATTCAACTTTTAGTGCAGCCTTGATCTTCTGGTGATAATCCCGCAGTCCAGCCAGCATTTTAATCATTTGCGGTTCAGGCATGTAAGCAGCCCCCTTGCGGTGATTGGCCGCAGCGACTTTTCTTACAATCGTCCAGTGTTTCATGATCGTTCCTACCGCTCGGAAGTAGCTGCCCAAGGTTTGATCATAAATATGGGTGGGCTCCGAACAGACGCCATTCAACTCAATGATTTTAAAATTTTTGCCCTGCTTCAAATCTTCCAAACTGTTGCATTTGATGTCAAAACGGCCATAACTAAAGCCTGGAATTTGTATGGCCACTGCATCAAAAGTTTGTTGTAAAGCGTCATCAATGTGCTGATTGCCATTGATAAACTGGGTTCCTTTTGAGTGATTGCCGATTACCCCCAAGCCGACACGTTCTCCGGATGCAGGTACATTTTTGAACAATTGCCAATGCGTTTCTTGTAGTCGATCCAGCTGTAATAAAGCACGTGGCGTGCTTTCAATCAATTCCAAAACCGTCGATTTCCCGTCGCCAGTTACGTGCAGAAAATCTTTCAGCGTCAAAGAAGTGATTCTGCCTTTTTCAGCATTGGGCAAGCAGTAATACAAAACGCCCAACTCTACTGGATAATTGAGGTATTCCTGGATGATGAAATCAATCGGATATTGGCTCAGGTAAGCCCGCAGTTGGTCCGGCGTATCCAGTTTTTTGACCAAAAAACCGCGATAGCCAACGTCAGGTTTGGCAATCAGAGGAAACTCAATCCCGACCTGACGAATTTCTTCCAGGATCATTGCCAAATCCCGTCCACGTGGAGCTAAAATCGATTTGGGGCACAGTGCTTTCGGCAAGTTTTGAATGGTAGCATATTTAGATTCCAGGCCCAAGCCACCCGCTAAAATCCCCGGATTGGCCGCCGTAAAAAAACAGGCATGCCGGGAACGCAAGGCCAAGAGCGGTCCGTAAATAAACATGGGCCAATAAAAAGCCAAAGTAGGCCAGTATTCCCAGTTCCACAGTTTGATCCAAGCCGAATTATTGATTAGACTCCACCTCTTCACGCGATAACTCCATTTGTGCCTTTTGTTCATTGGCAGTGAGCAGATCCAGGTACCTAAAGTTAAGATTGGTTTCGGTTTTTTCGATCGAAGTAATGCTCACCGTACGCACCACATCAGCACGATTCATTACGACATCATTCCAGTCATCTCCATCCCCGGCATATTGATGAAAATCCAACATCGCGTTGACAGAAAACATCGCTCGATTTTCCAGCCAACGTGCAAACCACTGCTCCCGGCGAAACCGCACATCAGCCGGATACAAGGTAGCCGATGACCAAATATGGGTTCCCTGCGGATCGAGTGCTTTTACATACTGCTCTTGCCCATCCCAACGCAGTTCCCACAAGCCCCCCCGATCGTACACAATGAACGTAAAAGGTTCGATGCCTTCAAAGTTGTAGTTTTTGAAAAATGCCGTGGCACTGGGAAAGGTAAAACTATCCAACACCATAATACCCCGACTCAGGCGGTAAGGCGTCTGACGGTTGTGGGCTTCAAAAGCGCCATTGAGCAAACAAACGATGCGCTGGTTGTTGGCCGCCGCGATCCAGGTGCCTCCTGCGGCAGGATCCTGCGGGAAGATGATTTTTTTACCATTTCCATCCTCTATTGCCAAACGGGCGGCACCCCGCGAAGGGGCTTCATCGCGATTAGAGGTAAGAATGAACTGCCCGGGAGCGGGAGACACATAGGTAACGGTGCACATGTGTAGTTGGTGTGTGGGTGTGAGTGTGGGTGTGGATGGGCAGCCTTCACAGGCACCCATGACAGCCTTCGGCTGAAAAGGGACGGATTCAAAATAAAGTAACAAAATTGAGTCGACTATTTTTTGATTTGGCAAGGCGCGAGGAAGGCGCATAGTGAACTATGTAACTGAGGAGCAACGCAGCAAAATCAAAAAATAGTCCGGTCAAGTTGTTACTTTATTTTGAACCCGTTCCTAAGGGTGTGGGTTAATAAATAGTGATTACATCCGCCTTTTCCTTGCGTTGCAAGTTCGGCACCTGTGCATCATCGGCGGGATAACCCACCGGGATGAGCAGGAAAGGTCTTTCGTTTTCTGGACGTTGCAAAATATTTTGCAGAAAATTCATCGGGCTGGGAGTATGGGTAAGTGCCACCAGCCCAGCGTGATGAATGGCAGCCAACAGCATTCCACAAGCTATGCCTACGGATTCTTGCACGTAATAGTTTTTGCGCTGAGTTCCATCTGGCAATAGATCGTAAGCCTTGCGAAAAACCACTATTAAATATGGAGCAAGTTCCAGGAATGGTTTATGCCAATCGGTAGCAAAGGGCTGTAAATCTTCCAGCCATTCGTCCGACATCCGGCCATGGTAGTTTTCATATTCTTCTTGCTCAGCAGCCTGGCGGATCTTGGCTTTGATGGTAGGATCAGCTACAATGGCGAAAGTCCAGGGTTGTTTGTGGGCACCAGAAGGCGCGGTGGAAGCAGTCATGACGATGTTTTCGATCACAGCCAGTGGGACTGGCCGATCTGAGAAATCGCGAAGCGTACGTCGCAGATTCATCCATTCGTAATACGCTTCACTGCGTTTGAGCATTTCAGTTGGCTCAAACTGCACCCCTTGATAAGAAACAAAAGAGTAAGGAACCTCTTCTTTCAAATTGCCTTTCATACCATGAATCGAGTAAACTAAAACCCAAAGAAAACATTATTTTCGATAAATGTGATCTGGATCACCGCATCCGCTTTAGGAAAGGCTGTACTTTTGTCCTGTGTAGAACAAAAAAGAAATACCATGGAAAAGAAAGTCTCTTTCAATGAACTAATCCAGGGGGACAAACCCGTTCTGGTCGATTTTTTTGCGGAATGGTGTGGCCCTTGTAAAGCGATGGCTCCCATCTT
Organism: Saprospiraceae bacterium; assembly: GCA_027488855.1. GTDB lineage: Bacteria > Bacteroidota > Bacteroidia > Chitinophagales > Saprospiraceae > Haliscomenobacter. The sequence continues at coordinate 10,279 of JAIYAV010000233.1, read as the reverse complement.
GCAAGATTTAGTCGGAAAAGTGGGGGATAAAGCCTCCATCATCAAAATAGACATTGACCGCAATCCAGCGCTGGCGCAAAAAATGGGCATTCAGGGTGTACCTACTTTTATGCTTTTTAAAAACGGGGATATCAAGTGGCAGCGTTCAGGTATGCAGTCGGCGCATCAGTTGGCAGCAGTGATTGAGCAGAATGTTTAATCCAAGTTGAAAAGTTGAGTATTTTTGTACTCTAGTTACCTGATCGTGTTTATCGCTTTTTAACCACTGGATTATGATCAATTGCCGACAAACCCGGGCTTGTCAAAACCAGGCTTTTACCTTGTTTTTTTTGTTGCTTTTTAGCCAAGCCTTGCCTGCCCAAGAAGGATTCAAAGGGTTTTTAAAAAATAAAGAAGGTTTCAAACTGGAGCCTTTTGCCCAATTCCAATTGTGGAGTGTCTACAGCACCAATCAGCAAGTGTTCAACACCCAGACCAAGGTGTATGACAAAGTTGATGACCGCTTGAATTTTTTGTTGCGCCGCACCCGGATCGGGTTCCGTATGCAACCCTATAACAATCTCAGAGGTACCGTTATTTTTTCCTTTGATGCCGTGGGGCGGGATGTACAAAGTGGTGTTTTTGGCGCAGGAAACAACGGAACTATCCCAAGCGTAGGGATTTTTGATGCTTTTTTGGAATGGCGACTCAAATCGGGTAGTGAAAAATTGTTTTTGGTTGCTGGCTATTTTCGCCCACAAATCAGCCGCGAAAGTATTACCGCAGCCTGGCAAGTAGGGAGTATGGAAAAATCAGCCACTCAAAATTATCTCCGCCAACACATGATTGGGGTGAATTCGGGTAGGTCGACTGGGTTGAACCTCGGTGGTTTGTTAAAAAATCAATCAGGGAAGCTCTATTTCAACTACAATTTTGGAGTTTTTAATCCAGGGTTTTATGCAAGTAGTAACAACTCCGTGGGGAGCAAATTCTCGCCCTTATTGGTGGGCCGAGCAGTGCTGTCCCTGGGTGATCCCGAATTGAAACAATACGGTATCAGTTACCTACAAAACTTCTTCAATACCCGCAAAGGCATTTCCTTGGCCATTGATGGCAGTCGTCAGGGGGAAACCGACTTGTTCAAACAAAACAGCTCCTTGGGCGCAGACATCCTGCTCAATTGGAAAGCCCTAAACCTGGATGCCGAGTACCATCATATGATACGCAGTGGTAGCCGGGTATTGCCGGATAATGCGGGTGTTCGTGATTTTGATTACCGCTCTTCGGTACGGCATATCCGGCTAGGTTACAACTGGATTGCCGGGAAAAAACTGTTCCTCGAACCCACTTTAACCATCATGCAGTATCGTGGAGCAACTGACGCCACAGGACAAGCCGATGCGCTGGCGGTGAGGACAAGTTCTGGTACCGAAACAACCTACGATGCGGGCATCAACTGGCATCTGCAGGAACGGCGCCTGAAACTACTGCTCCATTATACCTGGCGCGAAGGCGATCCGGGTGCTGCTGGCAATGGCGCAACCGTAAACGACTATTTTACTCAAGTCAATGTAGGTGCGATCCGGCGGGGTAATTGGCTGGGTTTAGGGCTCAGTGCGATTTTTTAGGCAAAACTTGTTTTTTACAAAAATGTTTACTATTTTCGTAAACATTTTCTTTCCATGCAAGTAAACCTACAAGAAAAAAGCACAGGGAAACTTTTAGCAGCAGCTATTGAATCCGTGGAAGCAAACGATTTGATTCTGATTAGGCAAGATGCTGAATTTACATTTGATTGGACCTTAGAATCCAAAAAGAAAATCTTTAAACTGCATTTGGTGGAAAGTGCAAAAATTCTTGGACTTGTCTCAATCATTGACATTCCTGAAGAGTTTAGAATCGAGATAAGTTTATTGGAGGTAGCACTTACTCAAAAGGGAAGAAAAAAGGCAATTGAGCGAATTGCGGGCTGTTTAATTGCCTACTGTTGTTGGCTTGCTTTTGAAAATGAGTACTTTGGTTTTGTTTCTCTGGTGCCCAAAACTGAGCTTATTGAACATTATCAATCAAAATATGGGTTCATGCAATACGGAAGGCAGCTAGCCGTGGAGCTTGATCAAGCAAATCTACTTATCCAAACATATCTTGACTATGGAAAAAAACCATTTTGAGGGCTTAAGCCCTGAAGAACTTGTTGAAGCCGCTGTTTTTCCAGTTGAGATGAGCGCAGAGGAACGTACAGCTATGACTCTGGAAATGATGGAGCTTCGGCTAAAACGTATGGCTTCATTAACTGGCGAAGAAAAAACGTATGCCAACCTTGTTCGTTTACGCATCCAAATGGAACGTTACCTTATGGCCGAGTCTTCGCCTCAAGAGGAAAAATCATTTGGTCATTTTTTAAAGGTCTATCAAACCATCATTGATAGAAACCAAAGAGCACTAGCAGATGATCTAGGCTTACACCACACAAAACTTAATCGTTTACTTCACGACCACGATACTCCAAATCTGGCATTCATTTACCGTTTGGAAAAACATAGTGGTGATATGATTCCTGCACTGCTGTGGTGGAAAATTGCCATAAAAAGAACCGAATTGTTGATCGTTTCTGACAAAAAAACCAAAGCCAGCGAAGGGAAAAAAGTCCGCAATGAGCTCCATTTTTCATTTGCTACTAATCAATAGTTTGAACTCATGAAGTCCCTAACCACACTAACCACAGTGTTCGTCTTTCTGTTAGTCACCACAGTCCTCACCGCCCAATCCCCCGCCTATAACCCCCAGATCAACAGCATCGATGTCCAACACTACCGCTTTAGCCTGACACTCAAGGACAATACCGACCGCATCGAAGGCCAGGCCGAAATCACCCTGCGCTTCAAACAAGCGAGCAACAGTTTTGTGCTGGATTTAACCAACACCAAAGCGGGTAAAGGCATGGAGGTCAGCTCCGTAAGCCACAACAACGCCGCCCTCAAATTCAGCCACAGCAGTGACCGTTTGAACATCACCTTGCCCAATACCATCCCAGAGGGTGAAAGCATCACCGTAAGTGTACAATACGCTGGCGTTCCCGCCGACGGCCTAATCATCGACGCCAACAAGTTTGGCGACCGCACTTTTTTTGGTGACAATTGGCCCAATCGGGCCCACCATTGGTTGCCGACCATAGATCACCCTTCGGACAAGGCTTCGGTAGAATTCATTGTTACAGCACCCGATCATTATCAGGTAGTTGGCAATGGGATACAGATTGAAGAAAGCAACCTGGATGGGGGCCTGCGGCGCACTCATTGGAAAGAAACGGTATTGCTGCCCACCAAAGTAATGGTCATTGGGGTGGCTCCTTTTGCGGTGCAGCTCGCCGGGGAAGTTCAAGGCATTCAAGTCAGTTCCTGGGTTTTTCCCGACAACCGTGCGGAGGGTTTTACTGATTATAGCCAAGCGGTGGAAGTATTGGAGTGGTTCCACAAAAACATCGCCCCTTACCCCTACCGCAAGTTGGCCAATGTGCAGTCCAAAACCCGCTATGGTGGCATGGAAAACGCCAGCAATATTTTTTACTATGAAAATTCAGTCAACGGAAAAAAGGAACGAGAAGACCTGATTGCCCACGAAATTGCGCACCAGTGGTTTGGCAACTCCGCCACGGAAGCCAACTGGTACCACGTTTGGCTCAGTGAAGGTTTTGCGACCTACAGCACCCACCTTTACCACGAAGCCAAATACGGTGCAGCCTCCCTGGCCGAACGCATGCGCAAAGATCGCTTCGAGGTAGTGCGCTACGCTGAGGGCAAATTGGCACCGATTGTGGATACCACGGTCACCGACATCAACGACGTACTGAATACCAACTCCTACCAAAAAGGCTCCTGGGTGCTGCACATGTTGCGCCACGAAATTGGCGATGCCGCCTTTTGGAAAGGCTACCGCGCCTATTATCAAAAGTACCAGGGCAGCAACGCACTGACTGTTGATTTTCAAAAAGTGATGGAAGAAGCCTCGGGCAAGTCCTTGCAGACCTTTTTTAAACAATGGATCTTTCAGGCTGGACAGCCCGAATTAAAAGCCTCCTACCGCTATGATGGTGGCGAAAAGATCATCGTCTTAACTGTCCAGCAATTGCAAAAAAGTCCATTTAGTTTTCCATTGGACATTCAATTCCTAGATGAAAATAAAAAGGTGATCCTGGAAAAAACCTTGTCCATAAGTAAGGCTGAAGAGGAGTTTGATTTTCCTGTTGAAGGATTTCCCAAAAGCATCAAACTGGATCCAAAAGCCTATTTGTTGTTCAAATGATGAATCATTGGCAAATGTTTAAAGATCATTAACACAAACAAAAGCCATTTTGCAGCCATTTTGCCGTTATTGTTGTTGACTTGGAACGGAAATCGCGTCAAAAAGTGTACCAATGAAATTCTTCAGAAGGCAACAGATTGATGCGATTTTTTTTACCTTGCAACCGCATTTTTCTATTAAAAAAAACCGACGCGATGAAAAAGTTACTGGCATTTGGATCGCTTTTGGCAATGATCTTGCTTTTCTCCAACATGACTGTGGATAATGTGCAGCCCAAAAAAGCTGATGGTGAGAAGATCTACAAGCAGTACTGCGTAACCTGCCATGGTTTGCGTGGCGACATGGGGGTATCTGGTGCAGCCAATTTTGTTGAATCCAAACTAAAATTGGACGAACGCATCAAAGTCATCACCAATGGTCGCAACAACATGGCCAGCTTTAAAGCTTTGCTTGACAAAGAAAAAATCAAAGCCGTAGCGCAGTACACCATGACGTTGACTAAGAATTAACGTAGAGCTGTACAAACAAAAAACGTTAACACATGCTCGATTAGGGAATGGACTATATGCCCATTCCCTAATTCTTTATTTACCCATTCCTTGTAATTATGTCCATTTTTGTAACTGGTGGTACAGGTTTTTTGGGGTCTTACCTGATTCGACATTTGTTGGAACAAGGGTATACCGACATCACCGCGCTGCGCCGGCGCAACAGCAATTTTGATCTGGCTGGTGATTTTGCCGATCGGGTAGAATGGATTGAAGGGGAGCTGAATGACCCCTACAGTCTGGCGGAAGGCATCAAGGGCAAAAAATGGGTCTTCCACGTTGCTGCGATCATTTCCTTCATGGAGCGCGACCGCAAAAAAATGCAGGCCGTCAACGCGGAAGGAACTGCCTACATCGTCGATGCCTGTTTGAATGAAGGGGTGGAGAAATTGTTGCACGTCAGCTCGATTGCCGCAGTGGGACGCACCAAACCCGTCCAGGTGCTGAATGAAAAGAACATTTTTCAAACCAGCCCTTACAACACCGAATACGGAATCAGCAAATTTTTGGGTGAACAAGAGGTCTGGCGCGGCATTGCCGAAGGACTAAATGCGGCCATCGTCAACCCCGGGGTGATCCTGGGCGCTGGGCGCTGGCACGAGGGCACCGGGCAGTTTTTTGCCAATATCCACAAGGGATTCCGCTATGTCCCAACTGGTACAATCAGCGTGGTCGATGTGCGCGATGTGGCACGGATGCTGCTGGTTTTGGCCAAAAGTGACATTACTGAAGAGCGCTTCATCGCCAACGCAGGGGAAATGAGTTACCGGGAGTTTTTTGGTGCCATTGCTCAGGAATTGAAAGCACCCAAGCCTAGTATCACCATCACCCCTTTCCTGCGGGAATTGGCCTGGCGCTTGGCCTTGGTTCCAACCCTGTTTACGGGAAAAGCACCAATCATCACCAAAGAGAACATGCGTCAAGCCGCCTTGGAGTATGTTTTTGAAAATGAAAAATCCAAAAAATTACTCCAATTTGAATATACCCCTATCGGCCAAACCATTGCCGAAACGAGCAGTGCTTTTTTGAAATCAGGGGGAAAAACTGTGGTTTTTTAACGCGATTTCGGCCACTTTTCAACTTTTCAACTGCTTTCACCTAAACCTACACCACATGTCCTATCGCTTTTTCTCCGCCACTTTGTTTGTACTTGGCCTGTTCGCAGCCTGTAGCCATCCTACTCCTAGCCCCGATGCAGCCATACTCAGTCATTTCCAAAGCGCTACGCTGAGCGATACCACCCATTTGGAGCTACCTGATGAAGCTATTTCTGGAGATACCATTCCTACCCCTTTGTTTTTCAAAACCCTGGGGCCTTTGATGCAGCCAGTGGACTATATTGTTGATTCTACTTCGAGTACGGTGGTCGCCTTGCAGCGCTTTTCGCTGAACGAGCGTTACGAGGGCTGTTTGGTGCACCTCACCCAAAATTGGTTCAAACACCAGTCCATATTGCTCTTCGACAAACAAAGCCAGCGCTTCACCGACCGTTTCACCGTGGGCGAATGGTATGGTGGCGAAGGTGGCCAAGTGCTGATCGGTTCCTGGCTCTTCGACTACAACGGAGACGGTAGCAAAGATCTGGTGCGCCGCAGCATCGAACACAGCATGACCCCAACGCCTGAGGGCGAAGCCGAAGAAAAATTTTTCGAATCCGCCGAATTGCTCCTTTGGCAAAAAAATACCTGGGTCAAAACCACCGTAAAAGACTCCGCTACATTGGTCAAAAACTACCCTATCCGCTCGGTTTGGTAGCCCTGCTTTTCGCTATTCGCTTTTCACTTTTCACTTTCAAAACATTTTCCTCCTTTTTACTGTACTATTCTGGAATTTATCTCAATTTTGCAGCTTGTAAAAGCGGAGTAAGCCATGGTCGAATTACCTGTTGTCAGCAAGGAAAGTACTGAACCTACCCGGACACGCAAACCAGACTGGTTGCGGGTCAAACTACCCATGGGCGAGAATTATAAAAAAGTGCGCTCTTTGGTCGACGAGTACAAGCTACACACCATTTGCCAAAGCGGCAATTGCCCAAACATGGGCGAATGTTGGGGTGAAGGTACGGCTACCTTTATGATCCTGGGCAATACTTGTACCCGTTCTTGCTCCTTCTGCGCGGTAAAAACGGGCCGCCCCAACGAATACGACACCGATGAACCCCGCCGCGTGGCCGAAGCCATCGTACTCATGCAGGTCAAACACGCGGTAATCACCTCCGTCAACCGCGACGAACTGGCTGATCGGGGTGCCGAAATCTGGCACCAAACCGTTCGCTTGGTCAAAGAATCCTCGCCTTCCACCACTATAGAAACACTTATCCCGGATACCAAAGCCAACTGGGAAGCCCTGGAACGCATGATCTCCGCTGGCCAGGAGGTCGTCTCCCACAACATGGAGACCGTAGAGCGCCTCTACCGCAAGGTACGCCCCCAGGCCAAATACCAACGCAGCCTCGAACAAATCCAACGCACCAAAGACTACGGCAAACGCACCAAATCGGGCATTATGGTGGGTTTGGGTGAAACACAGGAAGAAGTATTCAAAATCATGGACGACCTCGTAGCGCATGGCTGCGATGTACTCACCATTGGGCAATATTTGCAGCCTACTCAAATGCATATTGCGGTGGCGGAGTTTGTACACCCGGATGTGTTTGCACTGTATCAGGAGGTTGGGTTGAGTAAGGGATTCAAATTTGTGGAGAGTGGACCGCTGGTAAGGTCGAGTTACCATGCGGAAAGGCATTTGTAAGGGGAGAAATTATTGTCGCAGTTGGTCTAAATCGCCTTCCCAACGCAGTTTTCCACGCAATTCACGTAGCGCAATATCTGCCTCAAATTGAAATCATCAAGGCAAATCAAATCAATGATGCTTGGGATAAAGTTGTGAATAAGGAAGCACGTTACCGATTTGTATTCGATGCAGCCACATTCTGATTTAAAATAAGTTTTTTTTCAACAAAAAAGACAAAAAATTGGGCAGAAACGAAAATGACCTGCAACAACATTTTCAAAAATAGGTGTACTTTTACAACAGACCTCCCCATGGGTTTAGTAAAAATTTCAATACACTTCTTCTATTTTTGAGATGACTACACAGAAATACGACATCGTAATCATCGGCGCCGGGCACAATGGACTGGTAGCTGCGACTTATTTGGCAATGGCAGGCAAGAAGATCTTGGTGCTAGAAGCAAATGCTGAAATCGGTGGTGCCACTGCCAGTGTACGTGTTTTTCCTGATTTTGATGCCCACTTGTCGCGTTACGCTTACCTGGTTTCGCTGCTTCCCGATAAAATCATTCAGGATCTAAAGCTTAATTTTAAATGCATATCGCGGAGGGTGGCCAGTTATACCCCGTATGCTGCCCAGGGGCAAAATTCTGGCTTGCACATTTCCAGAGTCTGGGATGAACAAACGGCTGCTTCCTTTTTATCACTAGAAGGGGGCGAAGCCGAGATGAAAGCCTGGCAAAAATTTTATGGCGAAATAGAAGAATTTGCCCAGCGGATAGCGCCCACGATGCTAAAACCATTGCCATCCCGCTCGCAACTCAAGAAAGCAATCGGGCTCGATCGAGTCTGGGACTATTTGATTGAGGAACCCATTGGAGAAGCCATCATCAACCATTTTAAGCATGATGTCGTGCGCGGTGTGGTGCTTACCGATGGGCTCATTGGCACCTTCACTTCTGCTTACGATTTGCAGGCCAACAAATGTTTTCTCTATCACCTGATTGGCAATGGAACGGGCGAGTGGAAAGTGCCCCAGGGCGGTATGGGCGCATTGGTGCGTGAATTGGAACGTGTAGCTTTAGCATCGGGCGTTTCCATTTCCACCAATAGCAGGGTTACGGCGGTGCAGTCGGACGAAAAAGAAGTCCTGATAAGTCTGGAAAATGGGAATCAATTTTCAGCGAACTACCTACTCGCCAACACTGCCCCACAAGTGTTGGCCAAACTGCGTGGGAAAAACCCTCCGGCCAGTTTAGAGGGCTCCCAAATGAAAATCAATATGCTGGTCAAACAATTGCCGCGACTCAAATCGGGCGCTGACCCACGCGATGCCTTCGCCGGAACCTTTCACATCAACGAAAGTTTCTCACAACTGGAGTCTGCCTACCAGCAAGCAAAAACTGGAAGTATACCAGCCCCGATGCCTCTGGAGATTTATTGCCATACCTTAACCGACACGAGCATCCTGAGCACTGAATTGCAGCAGAAAGGGTACCATACACTCACGCTTTTTGGGTTGCATACGCCCGCAGTGTTGTTTGATGAGAAGCACGACGCCCAGCGAAAACTGGCCCTGCAATCTGCCATCGACTCTCTTAATGAATACCTGGCTGACCCTATTGAATCCGTACTTGCCCAGTCTCCAAATGGTGAACTGGCCATCGAAGCCAAAACCCCACTCGATATAGAAGCGGAGGTTGGCTTACCTCGTGGGAATATTTTCCATCGGGATTTGGCCTTCCCTTTCCATGAAGAGGAGGAAGCGCCCAGTTGGGGGGTTGAAACTGATGATGCCCGGATTTTTATTTGTGGTGCAGGCGCTATTCGTGGTGGTGGGGTGAGTGGAATTCCTGGGCACAATGCGGCGATGGCAGTGTTGGAGCGGGGGTGAGGGACGAGATAAAGTTGGAGCGTTTGAGTGTGCAATTGTTTCGCAAGTTGCTAAGCTGAGCACGCTCAACCAATTACCTCACTATCAATTTAATGAAATTAAGAATCCAAACTAAGAGGAAGTTTGGAGCCCCTTACTTATCTTTACTAAGCGGACACTACAAGCACGAAAATATCTACTTAGCAGCAATTTTAAAGAAACCTCTATGACTTCAAAGGGTGGAAATTTCATGTCAGCAACAAGTTTAATCAAGACCTATCATGAGCTTAGAAAATTTCAAATACAATCTTCAAAGATTAAAACATTGCGACCAATATTGGGATGACATGGAGCCTAATGAGGGGGGGCGGCATTGTGCAAAATGTAGCAAAACAATCGTAGATTTCTCTGGTATGTCGTTTACAGAGATTGCTCTGTTTATGTCAACAAGTAGTAGACCTGTTTGTGGTTTTTATTTGCCAGAACAGTTAAAAGAAATAAATAGACCCGTTCCAAAACTCCCCCTTGCCGTAGGACTTAGCACTTTTATCGCCACTGCTGCAGTGGCTGAATCGCCTGTTTCTTTACAAAGCACCGTTCAGACAACACCTAGTATACACCACGCGGTAACGCGAGGTGAAAAACTCAAGAGGGCTTCAAAGTCTGAAATTTGAGATTCATGAGGGTATTGAGTTCGTTGTGATGAAATCCGTCATTGAACTGATAAATAAAATCGTCAATAGCATCAATAAAGGCCTGCTTGGATGGGAAATACACACCAGCCAAAACAGTCTTTTTGAGGAATTTCCAAAGTCGTTCGATCAGGTTCAAGTTCGGGGAGTATG
>JAIYAV010000416.1 GCA_027488855.1 Saprospiraceae bacterium | reverse complement strand
GTCGCGCATTTGGCGCAGCCAAATGAATCGTCGCGCCGTCGCGTCGTCGCGGTTATTAAAAACGATTGGGCGCAGCCCAATCCAAAATGGTTTAAAAATAGAACCAATCGACCCTGCCCTGTAGGGGTCGGGGGTTCTGAGGCAAAAGCACAATTCTGAAAAAAACGCACAATTCTGTACCCTAATCCTCCCCCCCTTTGAGGCCCAAAATTGCTTAGAATTGGCCAATTTCCAAAAAACGCTCCAATTCGCAACAATCCCTCCCTTTTTTTCCAAAAACCTAAGAGTTCTGATTGGAGGCTTGATCTACCTTAATTTTGAATCATCAAATCAAGCAAACCAATTCAACATGACCATTGCACAACACATTTCGCTCCTAAAACAAAGAAAGTTCCTGATCGGAGCGGGAGTGAGCGTGTTTTGTTTGGGCATGAGTATCTTTTTTGGAAGCGGCGATTTATTGATGAGTGCCGTCATGCTGTTGCTACCTTTCCTTATGTTTTTTGTAGCATGGTTGATCGTTTCCCCTCAGCAAGGGATCTACTGGTCCGTGATCATGGGATTTTTATCCTCAGGTTTGGCTAGGTACATGGATGCGCCCTGGGGATTGACCTTGGATGTCTTGCTTTTTTTGAGCACGCTGGGCTGGGTTTTTAAACAATACCGATTGAAAGATTGGAGCGCAGTACGCAACGACATCATGATGCTGTCACTAATCTGGATGTTGTACATTGTTTTGGAACTGGTTAATCCAGAGGCACATAGTGCTGAAGCCTGGTTTTACGCCATGCGCGGAATTGGTTTTTACCAGTTGATGTCCTTTGTTTTGGTGTTTACGTACTTCCGCAAAAATGCCGATCAAGATCGGATCATTAGCCTCATCATTTGGCTTTCTTTATTGGGCACTGCCTGGGGTTTTCGCCAATTGTTGATGGGGGTTGATGCTGCTGAGCACCATTGGTTGTACGCAGAAAACCACCACGAGGAGCATATTTTGCACGGCAAACTGCGGGTGTTTTCTTTCTACAGCGATGCTGGCCAGTTTGGTGCCTCCCAGGCCATGGTCGCTTTGATGTGTGGCATTTTAGCGCTAGGGCCCTTCCCGATGCGCAAACGAATTTGGTTTGCAGTAGCCGCACTCATCACCTTTTTAGGCTTTGCCATTTCGGGTACCAGAGGGGCCTTGGCCGTTCCTGCCGGTGGCGTATTGATTTTTTTGATTGCCTCCAAAAACTTTAAAATCCTGGCTGCGGGGCTGATTGTGATAGGGACTGCCTTTTATGTCCTCAAATTCACCTTTGCTTTTCAAGGAGTTGAACAGGTACAACGCATGCGAACGGCACTGGACCCAACCAATCCATCGCTGATGGTGCGCTTGAACAACCAAAAGACCTTTGGCCGCTACTTGAGCAGTCGCCCCATGGGTGGAGGGATTGGAACAGCGGGTTTTTGGGGGGCAAGATTTAGTCCAAATACCTTGTTGGCGAAAACTGCAACCGATAGTTGGTATGTCAAAATCTGGGCCGAAACAGGCACGGTGGGCGTTGCACTACACTTGTTTGTGCTAGGGTACATCATGGGCAAAGGTGCCAGTGTGATTTGGCGGCTAAAAAACCAGCAGCTTCGTTACAAAGCCATGGCGATGTATGCCTCTATCGGCGGCGTATTGCTATCCAGTTACGGCAATCAGGTCTTCGGCCAAATGCCTACCGGAATGATTATGAATGTATTGATTCCATTTGTGTTCCTCTCGCCTCTGTATGAAAAAGAGCTGGAACAAACCGATAAATCCACTTCACTATGAATGTTGTACTGACCCTTATAGGCCTTGTGGCTGCGCTCTATTTTGCTTACAGTGCTGGATTTGTAGCCCTGTTTTCGGTGGCAGGCAGCCTGGCAAAACGCAGAGTACTTACCTGGAAAGAGCAGGACGTTAAACGTCGTTTTTTGGTTTTGATTCCAGCTTACAAAGAAGATTTGGTGATCGAACAAACCGCTCAGGCTGCACTGTTGCAAAATTACCCTAGTGCACACTACGACGTGTGTGTGATCGCCGATCAACTACAAGCTACGACCCTGGAGCGCCTGAATCAACTAGCGATTCGCGTGTTGCCAGTTTCTTTTGAAAAATCCACCAAAGTGCAAGCCATCAACGTCGCTCTGGTGACGCTACCCTCAAATTATGATGCCGTGGTGGTGCTGGATGCCGATAACATCATGGCTCCAGATTTTTTGAACTTCATGAATGCCAGCCTTGCCCAGGGCTGGAAAGCAGTGCAGGGGCAACGCATTGGCAAAAATGCGGACACCCCCACTGCCATTTTGGATGGATTAAGTGAGGACGTGAACAACCATATTTACTGCTTGGGGCACAACGCGCTTGGCTTGTCCTCCCGTATGTCGGGCTCCGGAATGGCCTTTGAATATCAGTTATTTAAAGCCATAATGGCTCAAAATACAGCGGTGGGTGGATTTGACAAGGAGCTCGAAATCAGATATACCGCTGCGGGTGAGTACATCTACTATTGCCCTGAAGCAGTGGTGTGGGATGAAAAAGTACGTGGTCAACAAAATTTCCACAATCAAAGACGTCGCTGGATTGCCGCACAATACGCCAATCTGCGCCGCTTTTTTCCTACCGGATTGAATGCATTGAGCCATGGCAATCTGGATTGTTTTCACCGGGTATTGCAATTGGCTTTGCCACCCCGGCTTTTGTTGCCCGTTTTTTTGTTCTTGATAAGTGTCATCGCGTTTGTACTGGGTGCTTATCCTGGGTTTTGGTTGACCCTGTTTGGCCTCAATGTAGGCGGAATGCTGCTGGCGATCCCACTCGGTTTTTGGAAGAGCAAAAAATACCTGAGCTTGCTCAAGCTGCCCAGTATCATTTGGCAAACCTTGAAAGCAACTTTGCGGATACGGCACGCCAATCGAACCTTTATTCACACTACACATCACAATTAAACATACTATGCTAGGAGAAGGAATGCCTTGGGGACTTTTATTGCTGATTGCAATGATTGGTTTTATCTGGGGAGTTTTTAACGACAAAGAACCAAAGCGCAGTGAAAAATCTGAACATTCTAATGGTTTGTAAATCTCTGCCCGATACCTTTTCGGGCGGGATTCAAACCCACACTTGGTTGCTCAGTGGTGCCTTGCAGGAAGCAGGCCACACCGTTAGCATCCTTACTGCGGGGTCTTTTCGTCAGAAGCTTCAGCGAGAAACAGTACAGGGACGAATGTTGATCAAACTACCATTTATACCCGGACGGAGATTGCCTGTATTGAAATTGACTTTGGAAGAATTGTTTTTTAACCTGGCGGTGCGCCGCTGGTTGAAGCACAATGCTCAAAACTACGATGTAATTCATTTGCAAGGTCGTAGTGGTGGCCTTACGTCCAAAGAAGTAATAAAGAATAGTGTAGTCACTTATCATGGATTGGTAGGGGCCGAGCAGGTAGAAAAGGGCAGCTGGGATCAATGGCTACATGGAACAATGGCCCAATTATTGGAAAGAAGACCCTCGAAATTTGCTAAAGGGCTGATTGTCGTGAGTGAAGGATTGTTGACCAAGCTAAAAGAAGCTTATCCACAAGCTTCCTCGCCGGTAGCGATTATTCCGAATGGAGTAAACGAAGGTTTGGCGGGAAACAAAGTCGTGAATCAGGACGAGTTGTTGTTTGTAGGAAGGTTGGACCCAGTCAAAGGGATTGGCGTGCTGATGGATGCCTTCACCCATTTTTCACCCGAAGTAAAACTCAAAGTAATCGGCGACGGACCAGAACTTCCAAAAATTGAAGCGCTGATCCAAGCCAAAGGCCTGGGTCATCGGATTGAGTTGTTGGGCGAAAGAGACAACGCGTACGTACTGGACGCCATGCAAACGGCATTTGCCTTGGTGTTGCCTTCCTTCATGGAGGCCCAGGGCCTGGTACTGCTGGAAGCGGCGGCGAATGGTCGCCCCTCAATAAGCAGTGATTTAATCGGAACAAAAGAGGTCATTATAGACGGTTACAATGGTTTGCGTTTTCCGATGGGAGACTCAAAAGCCTTGGCCGAAGCTGTCAATAAACTCCATGCGGATCCAGCTTGGGCAGACCAAATGGGGCGCAATGGGCGAGAACATGTACAAAAGCACTTTAGCTGGTCAAGTGTAGTCGCACAAACTGAGCAGTTTTACCATCAAATCCTAGGGATATGAACCTGAATAACGTAAAAGTTGCTTTTTTGACCCAGCTGCTGCCCATGGCGGCACAAGTATTTGCTTTCATCCTGCTCAATCGGGTATTGAGCTTAGAAGACATGGGGTCTTGGTCTTATTTCCTGCTGTTTTTTTCACTGGCAGAAGGCTTAAGGGCCACATTTGTGCACAATGCCTGGATTTATTTGTCACGGCAAACACCCGATGTTCCAGCTGAAAAATGGAAGGCTGCCGCCTGGACACTCCAGGCCGGAATTACCTTGATTCTGATCCCTCTGATCTTGGTATTGGGTTGGCAGGTACAGGATTTTTTGGGCATGCCGATGCTGAGTGTCCTTTGTGCTTGGTATCCGGTACTGGCCATCACCTCTGGTTTGTACCAACTAACCCAAAGTGAGGCAATCAATGAACTGAAATTCAAGCGCGTAGGCCATGGAGCTTTAGTCATGAGCCTTAGTCTCTTGCTGATGTATGTGGGGCTGTATGTGTTAAAAATAAACTTTGGCCTGATTGCCTTACTGCTGATTCAATCCTTGAGCTACCTGTTGGGTGCCTTTGCGACTAGGTTGCGCTTGCCTACTACGCTTGCACACCGGGAGCAGGTCGCCGCAATGTTCAGTTTTGGGAAATTTTCAGCAGGTACCAGTTTGGGCTCCTTGTTGTACCAAAAGACGGATGCCTTGTTGATCGG
Source organism: Saprospiraceae bacterium (assembly GCA_027488855.1). Taxonomy (GTDB): domain Bacteria; phylum Bacteroidota; class Bacteroidia; order Chitinophagales; family Saprospiraceae; genus Haliscomenobacter. Next base: position 20,981 of record JAIYAV010000416.1, on the reverse strand, counting down.
GTATTGGCTTGGCCCAGCAGCGGTAGGTTTGTACAGTGTTGCTTCACGAATCAGCTATTATCTTGAAATACCGCTGAATGCCATTGCACAGGCTAGTTTTCCGGAGATGAGTGATAAAACATTCAATAAGGAAGACCTCAATAAAAGCCTGGGCTTAATGGTCGCGAGTGGATTCCCGCTGGCCATTGGGGTACTGATTATGGCCCCCTTGATGATCTGGATTCTGGCTGGCTCCAATTACTTGGCAGCAAGCAATTGCCTGCGGATTTTTGCCTTAATGGCGATCATCAAACCTTTTGGCAGAATCATGGGATTACAACTGGAAGCAAGTGGCCGTCCTCAGCTCAATTTCCGCATCATGTGGATCAGTGTAGGGGTCAATCTCGTATTCAATCTCTTATTCATACCCTATTGGGGAATCGCCGGAGCAACTTTTGCCACCTTGTTGGCAACCGGGCTTACGATTTTCCTCAGTAAACGCTTGTTGGGGCAAGGCGAAGGTCCTTTAGTGGGGCCTGCGGTCAAAAGCGCCAGGCATTATTATCAATTGTTGTTTCAAAACCTTCAAAAATCTATTCATCATGTCTTTAGTTTTCGGTAGACTGCAATACTTGACCAGCGCGCGCATGCAAGCTTCGCCCTTCATGGCCAAGTTGTTTCAAAGCGTATTTGGATACACCAACGTGGGCAATTACGCACGTTCAAAAGTCTTCAAACGGGTTTTAAAGGACTTGCCCTTTGAGTTCTGGCAAAAAGTGCTGGATTTGGGATGTGGCTACGGCGAATACAGCGTATTGATGGCGGATCTTTTGCCAAAGGCAAAAATTACCGCGCTGGATGTGGATCAGGAGCGTTGCCAAACCTTTGAAAAGGTGCTGAACCAGGCGAATTTGTCGAACCAGATTCAAGTTGTCAATCGCAAGATCGAAGAAACCGTATCCTGGCCTCAGTACGATTTTGTATTCTCAGTGGATGTTTTTGAACACATCCCTGAAGCTGAAATGCCTTTCGCGGCGGTATTGGATCGACTGAAAGCCGGTGGATATTTTTTGGTAAAAATCCCCAACCGCGAACAACGCACTTTGCTGCCCGAAGCCTGGTTCGAAGAACACCACCACTGGTTGGAAGAAGAGCACGTTGGGCAGGTTTATGATTTACAAGGTTTGGTACAGCGCTTTCAGCAAGAAGGTTTTGAGGTTGTTGCAGCTGAAACCACCGATGGACTCCTTTCCCGTTTTGCTTGGGAGTTGGCCTGGTTGGGCAAAAAAGGTGGCGTTGTTTTGCAATTGCCAACAATGGTATTGGCGAAGCTGTTGATTGCACTGGATCCATTTTTTCAGCGCAAAGGAAAGGGAAATGCTATTCATGTATTAGGCAAAAAACCGGTTGACTTTTAACTAAACACTATCCGTTCTCCCAAATAATTTAACAACAATGGAACATATCAGTATCATCACTGTAAACTACCGCCAGCCCGAAGCCACGATTGCGTTTTTGGAATCGCTGCAGGAACAGTCATTCCAAAACTACGAAGTTGTTTTAATCGACAATGCGCCACTGCTGGATCATTCTGCAGATTTTTCGGCAGTGTGCCCTAACTTAAAATTGATCATCAACCCTGACAACATTGGTTTCGCAGCTGCCAATAACCAGGGAATGAGTATCGCAGAAGGAGATTTTTTCTTTTTGTTGAACAATGATACCATAGTGACCGAAGGCTTCTTTGAAACTTGTTTGGAGGGCTTCAACGATCCTAAAGTTGGGGCTTTATCCCCGCTTATTTGTTACTATGAATCTGGAGAACGCATTCAGTATGCTGGATTCACTGCGCTAAATTGGAGAGGACGCAATGAACTGATTGGTCAGCATCAAATTGAGAGCGGACAATTCCAGGAAACGACCGCTACGGCTTACGTACATGGTGCAGCTATGATCATCCGCAGAGCGGTTTGGGAAAAAGTGGGGGGCATGTCCGAGGACTTTTTTTTATACTATGAGGAATTAGCTTGGTCCGAAGCCATTAGAGCTGCGGGATATGCAATCATGGTGGTTCCTCAGGCCCGTATTTACCACAAAGCTTCCTTGAGTACAGGTCAGGATTCCCCCCTCAAACTGTACTACCTGACCCGTAATCGATTGGTGTTTATGCAGCGTTATCGACCAATGGCACAACGCTGGCTTTTTATCGGCTATTTTTTCTTGCTGGTGGTGCCAGTGCGGGTTTACACCCTGTGGCGCTCCAAGCAGAACCATCACCTCAGGGCTTTTCAAAAAGCCCTGTTCGATTGGTTCAAGGGCAATCTGGGGTATCAAAACCTCAGCGATTTATAAAGGATCGATCTTGCGCAGCAACAGGGGTTTGTATTGCCTGGATACTGGGATTACTTTTTTGTTGATGACAATGGTATTGTCTTCTATGTCTACTACTTTGCTTAAGTTGATGATGTAAGAACGATGTACTTTTAGCAATTGCGGGTGATTGAGTTTTTCATCGATGCGTTTCAACGTTGAATGAACCATGTGTTTGCCATCGTTGGTGAAAAACATGACATAGTCACCCACGGTTTCTATATACAGCAAGTCATCAACTGGAATGCGTACAATTCTGCCATCGGTTTTGATGAAGATGTCATTGGTGATTTTTTGCTGATGGTTTTGCTCCATTTTTTCCCTTACCCGGTCAATTGCTTTCATCAAACGTGGAAAGGATACAGGCTTCCCTAAAAAATCGACAATCCGTTCTTGGAATTCAAAAGCCTGAGAGGCGTATTCAGTGCGGGAAGTGGTAAAGATGATGTACGGAAGATGGGTTACCGTTTTGACCAGATCCATGCCACTTAAACCTGGCATTTCGATGTCCAATAAGATAAAATCCGCCCATTCTTGTTCCAATACCTCGACTACCTGTGCGGCACTTTTACAAATAGCGATTACTTCAAGTTCATCAATTTTCTCACAAAATTTTTGCAGACTCACCCTTGACATTTCGTCATCGTCTACAATGATACAGCGTAATTCCATAATAAATGATTTAAATATTTTGACGTGAAATAGCCTCCTGGGCTACGGTAATTTGTAAACCATTTTCAATTTGGTTGCCCAACAACTTGAATTTTTGTTCGATATTGATTTGATGCTGAGGCGTTTCAAGCGCTTGCTCCAAGTCCTGTACTGTCGAAGAAATATACCCTAAACCTACCATTTGAAAGCTGGGTTTCATTTTATGGGCTAGGGCTTTCATTCGCTCCCAATCCTGTTCCGCAAAAGCCGTTTTGATTTCTTCAAGCTGAGGAGGCGTTTGGCGATTAAAAATTCCAATCATCATTTGAAAATGCTCTAGATCCCCGAAGTAGTAGTCGTTGATTTCCTCCTGATTCAATTCAGGGTGAATCTGGGGTTCCGAGTTTGCTTCAATTTGTCCATTAATAGGTACCCGATCTTTCATTGCCTGGATGATTACCCCTTCGATTTGGTCAGGTGTAAAGGGTTTGGTCAGGTGATAGTTCATTCCAATTTGTAGTGCCTTTTCTTTTTCATCCAATAGCGCAGAGGCAGTAAGTGCCACAATGGGGATGGCATGATTGGGGTTGTGCAACATATTGCGCAAACGAATCGTGGTTTCATAACCATCCATTTCGGGCATTCGAATGTCCATCAAGATGAGGTCGAAACAATCTTTTTCCAGTATTTCCAAGGCTTCTCGGCCATGATTGGCAATTTGATACCGGAACCCCTTCCGCTGCAAAACGCCAGCGATGTATTGCTGGTTCAAGGAGTTGTCTTCTACAATCAATAGCTGTATCTGCTCCTTTTTGGCATAAAGGTCAATGATTGGTTTGGGCTGGTCACTCTCGGCTTTTTTTCCCGTTTTTTCGAAGGTGATATCCACCCAAAAAGTAGTGCCTTTCTTCTCTTCTGATTCCACCCTAATGGTTCCTCCGTGGATTTCAACCAATTGTTTGGCAATACTCAAACCAAGGCCAGACCCTCCATATTTGTGCTTGGTCGCTTTTCCGGCCTGATTGAATCGCTCAAAGATGTGCGGCACTTGATCCTTGGGTATACCAATACCTGTATCAACAACCTTGATGGTAACATGAAGCGTCTTTTCGCCTTTCTGCTGGCAAACTGCACTTAAGGTGATGCCGCCCTTATCCGTGAATTTGTAGGCATTGCCCAGCAAATTCAGGAGGATTTGATTTACGATGGTTGGATCGACATACAGGTTTTCATTGAGCGCTGGATCGATGTAGTGCTCAAAATGCAAGCCTTTTTCCTTAATTCTAAAGGCCATTGCCTGGGCATTCACATTGATCAACTCGGATAGGTTGACTTCCCGCAAGGCCAAATCCATTTTACCTTGGGTGATTTTGGTGATGTCCAGAATATCACTCACCAAGGCCATCAAAATATCGGAAGTATGTTTGATGTTATTGAGGAAGCCTTTCTGCTCTTCATTCAACTCGGTATCCATCATCAGGTAAGTCATCCCAACGATGGTGTTGATCGGGTTGCGAATTTCATGGCTCATGTTGGCCAAAAAATCTTTTTCGGCATCTCTGGCCTTTTCTGCGTCTTGGCGAGCTTCCTCCAACTCTCCTTGTAGCTTCTTACTCTCCGTTAAATCATAATGGATGCCGATGGAACCAATGAATTCACCCAATTCATTGTAAAAAGGTGCACCACTGATCAACATCCATTTTTTTTCACCAGTTTTAGTACGCAATTCAATCTCATAAACGCCCGATTCTCCCCGGGTTCTGTTTTTGTTTTGGTTATGCATCAGGTCACGGTACTCATCAGGGAGAAAAATGGCCGTGGCATCCCGATTCAACAGCTCCGCTTCAGTATAGCCAGTCATGGCACAAAAACGCTCATAAGCCCGAGTAATGATGCCATTTTGATTGACTTCCAACAAACCGAGTTCCATGTTTTCCATGATTCCTCGGTACTTCTCCTCACTTCTCCTGATTTTAAGTTCACTGTGTTTGCGATCCGTGACGTCTTCAAAAAACCAAAGCCGCCCCAGGCTTTTTTCCCGTTGCTGAATTGGAATGAGATTGAGCAACAAAATCCGCCCATCATTGAGGGTCAATTCTTGTTGAAGGACTTTAGGGGAAAATGAGTTGGGTTGGGTATAGCCAGTCAAGATTGGAGTAGAGAGATAATTGGCGTCGATGGTTTCCATAAACTCCCTGGCCTGCTTGGTCTGAAATTGTTTCTGAAAGAGGTATGCATCAAAAAAGTCACTGAATTTTCGATTGACCAAAACTACATTTTGATGCTCATCTTCAACCAGAATAGCCGCTTGCAAATTTTCCAATAATGCAATGAAGCGGGTGTTCAATAAAGAGAGTTTCTGCTCCGCAGCAACCCGATGAGTGATGTTGCGGGCAAGCCCGGTTAGTTCTACGATTTTATCCTCCTTGATCACCAAGCTAACCCTCAATCCCAACCAAATATGCTGACCACTTGAACTGTAGACCGGAAACTCCAGATAGGTCGTATGGATTTTTCGCTCAAACTGCCGCTGGTGCAATCGATTGACTTTGTCCTTAAATTCTCCGGGTACGAGGTCAAGATAGTGGGTGCCAATTAATTCGGAAGGTTCTTTCTGAAGGATGCGCAACACCACCGGATTGACCTGGGTAAAAAGGCCTTCGGGGGTCATCCAAAACATCAAGTCTTCAGCACTTTCAATCAAACTACGGTAACGTTCCTGTTGTACCCTCAACTCGCTGGATTGGTAAGCAACTTGTTTTTCCAGGTCTGTATTGAGTTGACGAAGTTTTTCATTGCTAAAATAGAGTTGCAGCGCTTTCTCTTCCAAAAGTCGTTCTGCTTCTTTTCTGGAAAGCCGCTCTCGCTCCAATTTCTTTCGCAACATCGTAACCTCATCCATCCTACGGTCGAATTTACGGTTTGCGGGTCAACGTAAACTGTACAGTCGTTCCATCTTCCTGCAATGGGACCATTTGAATTTCTACATCTTCTTTAAAATGCAACAAACATCCTTCGATCAATCCCAGTGCCAAATCACTCATTCGACGGCTGGAACTGTACTCCAAAATCATTTTTTCCTCATCATGGTGCTGAGTAATGAAGCGTGGCAATTCAGCATCAGGATACAGCTTGTGCACTTCAACATGGATTACATCGTTAATCGACGCCAGAAATGAAAATGCGTTGCTGATCACTTCAGGAGGGAACATGGGGTAAGATAAAAACAGCTTATCAAACAGGTATCGCCCATAGTGTTGATACAAGGCCGACGGCGGAAGTTGAGTGAGCTCCGACAGTGAACCCACCAGTTTGAGCATGTCTTCCGCTGGGTATGTGCCTGCGGAAGTAAATACGCCTTGAGTTGAAGTCTCGGCATGGTCTATGGCCGATTCTAAAAGAAGTTCGCCAAATTCTTTCTCAACCATTTCCAATAAATGCACAAAAACAATCCCTTTCATAGCAGCATGGTCTATTGAGTCAAAAAAATAGAATAAATGATAGTGATTAGAACGAAATGGCGTATAAACTTACAAAATCTTTGGCAATAATAATCAATTGAATGAATAAGTCCAAAAAACAACATTCATTTTGTGTTTTGGTTTTTAGTTTAAATATTCTGTGTTTTCCGAGTCAAAAAATGCTTGAAAGGACGTATCTTTCCACGCGTCACCAATCCATTTTTTGGCGAGTGTACGGACTAGTCCTAAGCTTCTGAGCACCAATAAAAAACAAAAATGCCCGATTTTCTCCACCTCCATTGTCATACCCAGTTCTCCCTTTTGGATGGGGCTTCTTCCATTACCCAGATGATGGACAAAGCCGTAAAGGACGAACAAAGAGCCGTGGCCCTGACCGACCACGGCAACATGTTCGGGGCATTTAAATTTGTAGCGGAGGCCAAAAAACGCAACCTCAAACCCATCATTGGTTGTGAGTTTTACCTGGTGAAGGATCGACACGTCAAAGCATTCTCGCGGGCCAAAGGCGAATCCGATGAGCGTTACCACCAACTGCTTTTAGCCAAAAATGCCAAGGGTTACGAGAACTTGTCCAAATTGTGTTCTCTCGGCTTCATCGAAGGTTTGTACGGCAAATACCCGCGCATTGACAAAGAATTGTTGGTACAATACCACGAAGGTTTGATTGCCAGCAGTTGTTGCATTGGAGCGGAAGTTCCCCAATTGATCATGCATGGCAAAATTGAGGAAGCCGAAAAACAACTGCGCTGGTGGGTAGACCTGTTTGGAGAAGACTACTACATCGAAATCCAGCGCCACCGCGGCCTGGAAAACATCGATGGCATGGGCATCAGCCAGGAAGACATCAACCAAACCCTGCTGGGCTTTGCCAAAAAATACAACCTAAAAGTCATTGCCACCAACGACTCCCACTATGTGAACGAGGAGGATTGGTTGCCCCACGATATCCTGCTTTGTGTCAACACAGGTACTTATTTGGAAGAAGAAGGGCGGTTTAAATTTCCCAGTTCCGACTTCTTTTTTAAGACCAAAGCGGAAATGGGCCAGCTTTTTGCCGATGTGCCCCAAGCCTTGGACAATACCATCGAAATCGCCGACAAGGTGGATTTTCTGGATCTGGCGCGTGAGGTATTGCTACCCGCTTTCCCCTTACCGCCAGGTTTTGATACCCAGGATGCTTACTTGCGCCACTTGACTTTAGAGGGTGCCCTTCGCCGTTACAAACACATCACGCCAGAGATCCAGGAGCGTTTGGATTTTGAGTTGCAGGTCATCAAAAATTCCGGTTATCCCGGCTACTTCCTCATTGTACAGGACTTTACCACCACCGCCCGCCAAATGGGGGTATCGGTAGGCCCAGGACGGGGCTCGGCGGCCGGTTCAGCGGTAGCCTATTGCGTCGGGATCACCAACGTGGACCCGATCAAGTACGACCTACTTTTTGAGCGTTTTTTGAATCCAGAACGGGTTTCCATGCCCGATATTGACATTGACTTTGACGACGTAGGCCGCCAACAGGTCATCGATTATGTGATTGACAAATATGGGCGCAATCAGGTTGCGCAAATTGTGACCTACGGCACCATGGCCGCCAAATCTTCCCTACGCGACGTAGGCCGGGTGATGAACATTCCCCTATCCGAAGTGGACAAGGTGGCGAAAACATTTCCCATCCACCTGAAAGCTACCTTGGGTAAAATTTTGGGCAAAGACGGCATCGACCCCAAACTCAAATCCGAACTCAACTCGGAAGATGTAGACAAAGCCAACCAATTCCGCCAATTGGCTGAAGGGCAGGATCAAATCGGGCAAATGATCCAAACCGCCCGCAAGCTGGAAGGCTCGGTGCGCAACACGGGTATCCACGCCTGCGGGGTGGTGATCACCCCCGACGACATCACCAAGTACGTCCCCGTGAAAGTGGACAAGGATTCGGACATGTACATCACCCAGTTTGACAACTCGGTGGCCGAATCGGCAGGCTTGCTCAAAATGGACTTTTTGGGCCTCAAAACCCTCAGCATCATTAAGGATGCCGTGGCGATGATTGAAAAAAACCACGGCGTCAAACTGGACGTAGATGAGGTGCCCCTGGAAGACGAAGAAACGTACAAATTGTTCCAACGCGGTGAAACGGTCGGTATCTTCCAGTATGAAAGTACGGGAATGCAAAAGTACATGAAGGAACTGGTGCCCACTACCTTCGAGGACTTGATTGCGATGAACGCCCTGTACCGCCCCGGGCCATTGGAATACATCCCCAACTTTATTGCGCGTAAACACGGCCGGGAACCCATCACCTACGATGTGCCCGACTGCGAAGAATACCTGAAGGATACCTACGGCATCACTGTTTATCAGGAGCAGGTGATGTTGTTGTCGCAAAAACTGGCGGGTTTCACCAAAGGGCAAGCGGATAAGCTGCGGAAAGCGATGGGTAAAAAACTCATAGCCGACCTGGACGCCATGTACCCCAAATTCCTGGAGGGGGGTGAAAAACGCGGTCATCCGAAGGACAGACTGGAAAAAATCTGGAAAGACTGGGAAGCTTTTGCCTCCTATGCCTTCAATAAGTCGCACTCGACTTGCTACGCCTTTGTGGCCTTTCAAACGGCGTACCTCAAAGCGCATTACGCGGCTGAATTTATGGCTTCGGTTTTGACCCACAACAAAAACGACATCGGCAAAATCACCTTCTTCCTGGAGGAATGCCGTCGGGGCGGAATCCCCGTCTTAGGCCCCGACATCAATGAATCGGAAATGGACTTCTCGGTCAACAAGGCTGGAGCGATTCGTTTTGGCATGTCGGCCCTCAAGGGCGTAGGCGAAGGCCCTGTAGATGAAATTGTAGAGGAACGCAAAAACGGGCCATTCAAAAGTCTCTTTGAAATGTTGCGCCGCTTGCCAATGAAGGCTGTGAACAAAAAAGCCCTGGAAAGTTTGGCCCTGGGTGGCGCTTTTGATTGTTTTGAAGGCACCCACCGTGGCCAATACTTCGCGCCCTCGGACAAATACGATTCCCTGCTGGAGCACGCCATCAAGTTTGCAAGTGCCGTGCGGGCTACGCATTCACAATCGGCCAACTCCCTCTTTGGCGACATGAGCGATTCGGTGATGTTGCCCGAGCCTCCCCTGCCGCAGGTGGAACCCTGGTCGCTATTGGAAAAATTGAATCGGGAAAAAGAGGTAACGGGCATCTTCATCTCCGGCCACCCGCTGGATGATTACCGCGTGGAGATCGAACACTTCATGACCTGTACCATCGATGCGCTGAACAACCACCAGAATAAACCAACCATCCAAGTGGGCGGCATGGTGACCAAAACCATCCACCGGGTCAGCAAAAATGGCAATGGTTGGGGCATTTTCGAAATCAGCGACTATACGGGTTCCTACGAGATCAAACTTTTTGGCGAGGATTACCAAAAATTCCGCCACCTACTCACCGATGGCATTGCCATCTTCGTCAAAGGCCGCTTCCAAAAAGGCTGGAAAGACGATGGGGAAATGGACTTCAAAGTGCTGGAAGTGCGCCTTCTGGAAGGCATCGCCCTGAGTATGACAGAGTCGATTACGCTCAAACTCCCCCTGGAACGCATCACTGAAACGATCATTGCTGAACTGGATGGTTTGTGCCGTACCCACACCGGGCCGCACAAGTTCAAGGTGGAAATCCTGGATCCTGCTGCGAAGATGCGGGTGAATATGGTGTCGCTGGATCGGAAGGTGAATGCGGACAATGATTTTATCCGGGAGTTGGGGAGATTGGGGTTGGAGTATGTGTTGAATTGAGGGGGTCTTAAAGCGTATAAATATACCTCAATCGTTTCAGTGCAGCATTGCTTCTTGTTTTGACTGTACCCAGGGGTAAATTCAATTTTTCGGAAACTTGCACCTGGCTGTAGCCATAAATATAAACGAGATGTAAGATGTCTTTGTATCTTGGTTCGAGCTTTTGCATAAGTAGATCTAAGTCAATGCTTATCTCGCCATGGCTTGTCGCGGTAGGGATGAATTTACTTGGAATATGAGCCAATTCGACTGGTGTGATCAAGGTTTCATAGTGATAATGTTTACTCCGAAAATAATCTTTACAGGTATTCCGGGTGATGTTGACCATCCAGGTGAATAAACTGCCTTTTGCAATGTCATAAGTATGAATATGCTTCCATATTTTGACAAAAACGTCTTGTAAAATCTCTTCGGAAGCAGGCTTATTGTTCACTATCTTATAGGTAATCCCCAAAAGAGAGGATGCATAGGCATCGTACAGAGTAGAAAAAGCTTTTTCGCTCTTGTCTTGTAAACCTAGAACCAATTCGTGTGTGTCTATTTCACTGACATAAAGCATTGGATTAAAGTTTAATTGAAATGAGTGAATATTTTAATAATAAAACAAAGGTAGAATGTCGAGTATGGGTAGGCAATAGTGACAATCGCTATTTTTAAGCTGTTATGGATTAAATGAACATCTTTCGAAAACCAAAGCACTGTATTTATGCATCAGACTACCCTTTCCCAAAACCTACTTGGCCTTCGCAAAGCAGAAGCCATTTATGACCGTGTCGTACAATTATCAGATTTGATTTTCAGAGATGAAGCCTTGGTAAACAAGCAGGAACACTTACAAGAATTAACCTTTTTGCTCCAGGGAGTGAAGGGAACCGATACCATACTCACCATATTTAATCACAGAACCTATTTGCCTGAATTGGAGGTTGGTCAGGAAGAATTCTGGGGTTTACTGCCGAATGAAACCAAAGATGAACGGATGAAAAACATCTTGAGCATCTTGCACAAAGATTATGCTGCCTTCCCTTATGAATCGGTGAACTGGCTAGCCAATATTTTCCCCAAAATACCTTATGAAGATCGTGTGAATATGAAGGTTCACCACTGTTGTATGCGGTTTATCCGCGCAGATGACAAACAAATCCGTTTGTTTTCACAGGGTGTCCCGGTACAAGTAGATGAAAAACGGAATTTTAGATATACGCTCAATTACATCCAAAACATCCAGCACCTTATTAAAAAAGATTTTACAAGTTATTGGATTAGAATTTCTTATGGACAAAACAGCGAACTGGTTCAAACCTTTCATTCTGGTTCAAAAGAATCCTCTAAACGCGATTTATTGTCTACAAGAGAAAAAGAAGTGCTCTTATTGATTGCGGAAGATTTGGATACAAAAGAGATTGCCCAAAGATTATTCATTAGCGTCAATACCGTTGGCAACCACCGCAGCAACATGATTGATCGCTTGGGTGCAAGGGATACAACAGCCTTGGTTCAATTGGCTAAAATGACCGGAATGATTTAGGCTCCTGCGTTTTTTTTATTCTTTCGCCAATTTCGGGGTCGGTACTCAAAATCATCTGGCGTAAGGTTTCAACCACCTGGCCTACGGCTGGCTCCAGCTTTTGGATGTGTTCGCTTACTTGTTCTTCGTCAGTAAGTTTTGCTTTCATGTTTTATTTGTTTTATTCGCTCCGCAAACTCTCCACCGGGTTGGCAAGCGCTGCTTTGACCGATTGAAAACCGACCGTCAAAAATGCAATTACCGTCGCCGCCGCACCTGCCAAGGCGAACATCCACCATTGCATGTCAATCCGGTAGGCGAAACCTGCCAGCCATTGCTGCATAAAATAATAGGCGATTGGCGAGGCAATGACTATGGCTACGACGACCAATTTCAAAAAATCCCTGGTCAAAAGCCCGGTGATGCCAGCAACCGACGCGCCAAGCACTTTGCGGATGCCAATTTCTTTGGTGCGATTCAAGGTCGAGAGGGCGGCCAAACCAAATAAGCCCAAACAAGCTAGAAAGATTGCAATGCCGCCAGCCCAAGCAATGGTCGTGCTCATGCGGGATTCGGCCATATAGGATTGCTGAAGATTTTCATCCAAAAAAGTATAGCGGAAAGGCAAAACTGGCTCCGTACTGGCCCAGGCTGTCTGCATTTGGCTGAGTGCGGGTTGGGGGTCGCCAGGAGCGATGCGCACAAAAAACTGTTGGGGCAAACGACCATGCGCCATGAAGAGCATCGGGTATAATTTTTCGTGGAGCGAACGGAAATGGTAGTCTTGCACTACCCCAATCACCACGGGATTGAGCTTGGGATCGGCCATATTGTAGCCAGTGAGTACCTGACCGAGCGCGGTTTCGTTGGTCCAACCGAAATGGCGTACGGCAGTTTCATTGAGGATGACCGAAGTCACGGTATCCTGTAGCCGATTTGGGTCAAAATTTCGCCCGGATACGAGGGGTAGTTTCAGCACGCGGAGGTATTCCGAGTCAATAAAATGTTCAAAAATATCGGTGGTTTTCCCTTGATATTCAAATCGGGAATTGCCCGCAATCATACCCGCGCCGAGTGAAAATTCTGCACCACTGACCCCAGCAATTTCCGGGCGATTGGCCAGTGACTGGCGAAAACGAGCGAGGGTTTTAGTCGGGTCAACCGTGCCATTGGCATTCACCACCACGACGTTTTCACGGTCAAAACCTAGCTCTTTCGAGCGCAAAAAATTCATTTGCCACAGCATGATGAAAGTGCAAGCCATGAAACCAACTGAAAGCACGAATTGAAAAGTGACCAGCGATTTGGTGAACCAGTTTTCACCGCCAATTTTCAATTTACTCTTTAAGGTTTCGAGCGGCGAAAACCCAGACAATACAAAGGCCGGGTAAGTGCCCGCCAAAATACCAACCACCAAGGCCAGCCCTGGAATCAGCCAGAAAAGTTCGGGGAATTGTTGAAAATCAAAAGTCAATTGTTTGTCGGACAATTGATTAAAAACGGGTAAAAGCATCGCAGCCAGCGCTATGCCCAGGATCGTTGAAAAGCAACTGAGCAAAATAGCCTCCACCAGGTATTGCCTGGAGAGTTGTCCCCGACTCGCGCCCACGATTTTGCGTACCCCAATTTCACGCGCCCGACCTGCGGAACGCCCAATGGATAGTGTGGTAAAATTGATACAAGCGATGAGCAAAATAATGCCCCCGATGGCCAATAAAATCAGCGATAAGGAGGGATTCACGCCCAGATTCGGGTCGTGGTGCAGCGCCTGAATGGGCAAGAGGCCGAAGGTGACGGGCGGCTCAGGTTTATTCCACAGACCAGCAGTGCGGAGTGATTTCTCGACATCTGGATAGTATTTCAGAAAAAACTGATCCATGCGAGCCTGGTTTTTTGGCAAGCCAGAACCAGGGCGCAATTCAACAAAAGTTTGCATCGACAATTGGCCCCAGTCCGTTGCGATAGCCCTGCCGCGTTCAGTGGTGGCGAATTTTTCAAAGGGCATTAAAATGCCAAACTGGAGGCTCGAATTGGTGGGCAAATCCTGCACGACCGAGGATACGGTAAAGGGTTCGAATTGAGCGCCTCCGGCTACATTGATTTCCAGTGTTTTGCCCATTGGGTTGGATTCCCCGAATAACTTCTGCGCTATTTTTTCGGTCAAAACGACGTTGTCCGCTGCGCCGAGCGCGGAGGCCGCATTCCCGTATAGAAATGGAAAACTAAATAGCTCGAAAAATGCCGGGTCGACAAAGCTGGCCTGTTCTTCTACCACGCCGTTCTGGGTGCGCACCAAAAAAGTTTCACCTGCACCCTGCAATCGCGCAAACCGTTCAACATCGGGCAAGTCGGCTTTCAAGGCCGGACCGAGGGGCATCGGCAAATTGCTCATTTTTTGAGCGGGCTGGCCACTGATCTCCCCGATGCCTTCATACACCGCGTACAAACGATTGGCTTTCGCATGAAAACGGTCGAAACTGTACTCGTTGATGACATCCAGCAAAAACAGCGCGAAACAGGCCAAACCGACGGAAAGGCCTACAATGTTGATGATGGAGATGCCCTTGTTTTTCCACAAGGAACGGAAGGCGATGGTGAGGTAATTTTGGATCATATCAATAGGAGACTCAAGCAATGTGCCAAGTATTTAAGGCAATGATAGTGAATATTTTAAAATAATTTCATACAAAAAAAACGTCCGAAAATGAACGACTTTAGTTCAGTATCGGACGCGTTCAGTCTACCCGGCTTGCGACACCACCGGATAACTATACGCAATCCCTGTCGCAACACTATTGAAATTGTCCCCGGATTTGATTTTTTCTGGCCCAAATAACCTGCAGAAAATGTTGCTAAGAGGACGCACATAGGAAGTGCCCCCCGTCATAAATACCGTATCAATGTCTGCAAAATCAATATTCTGACTGTTTAAAAATGCTTGCAGATAAGCCTCAATTTTAGCCACATTTTTGTGGATGATCACACCTTCAAAATCTTCAATGGTGATGGATTCATCGATCTGGATGTCCATTTCATGAAAAGTAAAATTGGAAACATCCTGATCGGTTAAGCCAAATTTTGCCTTTTCAATTTGTTTAAAGAGGATATAACCCAGGTTTTTTTCGATCAAGGTCAGCAGGTTTTTTACGCGGTAATCCCGCCCTGCAGCAAAGTAGGATTTGCTGATGGTATTGCGCCACTTGTACGAGTCCAGGAAGTTCATTTTTTCCCAGGAACAAATATTGGTAAAGTAGGATAGTGGCAAATCAATCCATTTTCCTTCCCCCAATTTTTCCTTCACCCCTCGACCAAAATGTGGGGTACCCCGGTGCCACATGATGTCCGAATCAAAACTATCGCCCCCAATGTAGATGCCCCCTTTGGCAATCATGTCGGCACTGCGGTCGGGATTGTGGATGGCGTCAGGCTTGAGTTTCATGATGGAAAAATCGGAGGTGCCGCCGCCAAAGTCGGCCACGAGCACCAGTTCTTCTTTGGTGATTTGTCGCTCGTAAGTGAATGCGGCCCCGATGGGCTCCATTTGAAAATAAAAGGTATCAAAGCCAGCAATCTGTACGGCCTTGGCCAGGCGCTCTTGGGCGAGTTGGTCTTTTTCAGGATTTTCATCAAAAACCACGGGGCGGCCAATCACGGCTGTGGTGACATTGGCACCCAGAAAATCATCGGCTTGTTTTTTTAAGTGGAGCAGGATCAAGGATACCAAGTCCTCGGCTTTGTAAAGCTTGGTAAAAATCCTGGTCCCCAAGAAGCTTTTATTCGGTAGCACCCGCTTGATGGACTTCATGAAACGGCCCTGCATGCGGCTTTCCACGTAGGCTTCCACGGCTGTTTCCCCCACGGAATACGTCTGTGGTGCATTGGGTATTTGCGCGTCTGGAAAAAACAGCAGCGAAGGGGTGGTGAAAATTTTCACTACACTATTCGTTCGGGTGTCCAGAATGGCTAAGGCCGAGTTGGTGGTGCCAAAGTCGATGCCGTAGATGTAATGGTTCATCGGGCAAAGGTATTAGACTTGTTGTAACGGGAGACTGCTTGGCTCAAAAAGTAGCTCAAAAAAAATGATTTTCGTCAATCCGCCAAAACCTGAGTCCTATTCAAATCTGCTTTTCCCCAATCAGCCATGATTGAGATGATAGGCAAAACTGTGGCACCATATTCAGTGATTTTGTACTCTACCCGTGGCGGAATTTCGGCATAAATCACGCGCTCGATTAAGTGGTCGCTCTCCAATTCGCGCAATTGATTCACGAGCATTTGTTTCGAAATATCGGGCATTGCCTTTTGAAGGAGGCTGAACCGGTTCTTTCCCATGGAAATCAGGTAGATCACAACCGGCTTCCACTTGCCGCCGATCTTGTTCATGCAAGTAGTAACCGGACAGTTAAATGGGTTGAAGTCTCTGGTTTTTCGCTCAATTGCCATTGGTCTATAATTTTGTACTAGGTGAAATAAAAATGACTTGGCTTTATAATGGGACAAAGGTGTGAAATTTGTCCCATTGTTCAACTGAAATAATTTAATCACCGTATCAAAATTCACAAAAATGAAATCGAAAATTCCACTTTGGATAAATGTTTTACAGGGAGTAATCATCCTGATTTTATCCTTCCAAGCCTTTGCCTGTTATTTCAAGCCCGAAATGCTGTATTCGGGAATAAAAATGGACGGGGTTATTGACCAACAAGCCATTTATGTATTGGCTGGGCGGAATACCATGATGGCTCTTGTATCTATCATGGTGCTGTTTTCGCAAGACCCGAAGTATTTTGTCGTTGGTTTTTTGATGAACTTCCTGCGGGAATTGCAGGATATGTTCATTATCCCGCTGAATAGCCCGGCTGATTCACCGATGCCACCGATTGCCAATTTTTTTGTTTTTCTGTTGGTGTTCGTGGTTCCAGAGTTTATTGCGCTGTTGAAACTGTACAAAATGTCAAAATCAGTGGCCAATTAGGTAAGGCCCGTTAATGGACTAACCTAATTTTCTGGCGTCTTCATCAATTCCCCATTGGCTATTTATTTCAGCGCAGCAAGGATTTTGCTCATGATGTTGTACGACCTTCGATGGCCGTATCCTTGCCCGTAGGCACTGGATGTCAAGGCGATGACCATTTCTTTTTCAGGAATGACGATGAGATGATTGCCCCCATTTCCAGACGCAAATAGATAGTCTAGCTTTTTCCCTCCGAAAGTTCGGTGAGATTTATACCACAACATGCCGTAAGCGTCTGCATAAGGGTTGTCGGAGGAAACATCAAAGGTTTCCTCCGACAAATTCCTAATGTAATCCGGGGCAATAATTTGTGTTTTCCCCCAGCTTCCCTCGTTTACGACCAGCAGTCCGAGTTTAGCAAAATCCAGGGTCGACAGGTACAAATTACCCGCAGCGCCGGTCTGGTTTGCGGCATTGGTGTACCAATAGAACTGTTCTATACCTAAGGGGCCAAACAGTTTTTTCTGCGCATAGTCCTTCAGGCTCATCCCGGATTTCTCCTCGATGATGGCAGCAATCAGCAGGGGGTTGATGTCGGCATAGACCCACTTTTTTCCGGGTTTGGAGCTCAGCGGAACGGAGAGCAGATACGCTCTCCAATCGGCTCTGGCAATCCAGTTGACCGCGTGGCCAATGGCTTGGGAACTGTCAGAATCACCATCCAATCCTGAGGACATACTCAATAGATGTTTGATTTTTATCTGCTTATAATCCTCATTCAGGGACGGATATTTGTTTTTAGGAAAAAACGAATACACATCCTGCTCTACATTTTGCACCAAACCTTCCTTCAGTGCGATGCCCAAAAGCAAAGCGGTTACACTTTTTCCTGCCGACCGGATGTCATGAATGGAATTCCGCCAAAACGTATTGAAGTATTCCTCGATGACCAGTTGATTGTTTTTGATGACAACTAGTCCCCTAAAGTCTCTAGGTGGGGTGTCATTGATGGCCCGTAAAAGGTTTTCAATTGAATCTGTGTTAAAACCTGCATCTTCCAGGGCCGCAAAAGGCAGCTCAGGAACGGGTGGCCTAAGTTTATCTGTTGCTTGCGTGTGTCCAGTTGAAAAACAAAACAAGCATAAACCTAGCATTAGGATGAATGGTCTCATGTATTTGTTGTTATCTTACCCATTGTCAACAGCGCAAACCGGGCCAATCACCGGCGTCTGAGCGGGCTTGGCTATTCCATAGATGACCAATACACCTGATCCCCCACCCCATGTAGAAAAGGCGGGATCAGGTTGCGCTTGCATCACTGTTTGAGGCAAATTCCAGTTGTTGGCACACCAGAGATTGCCCGCCTGGTCAACAACCACATCGGTCAACATCTGAATGCTACCAGAATGGATGGTGTGAATCACATCGCCTGTATTAAAAGATTCAGTACGTCCACTGGGCGAAGCGCCAGCCATAAAAGATACCCCTCTACCCATAAAGTTGGCCACCCAGACATCATCATTGCCATCTACGGATACCCCCCAAGGGGCATTCAAGTCCCCATCACCATAAGGTGTTAAAGGAGTGGTGCCATCCATTGTGTCGATCGGTTTGGCATCGGAAGGAATCATAAAGACAGAACCCGTTTTATGCTTGCGCCCAAGTGTTTGTTGGAGATGCGGATAACCAAGGGCAAATCCCTCAAGGATTGAAATACCATCGGTCGGAGTGGTAGAAGGGAATTCAGGGCTTAGATTGCAAGATACCCAACAATTCCCTTTTGAGTCAAGTGCCACACCACGTCCACCGCCGGCCACGATAAAGCGTTCCACCGGATTGTTTTCTGCCGATGGCGTATAACGCACCAGCGATTTACCATTTGTATTACTAATCCAGACCCGGTTAGATTGATCTATCGAAACCGCAAAGGGGGCAGAAAGAAGATGGTCTGCGCTCAGGTCCGGAACCTTCCGGCCTTTGGAGAGGTCTCCGCCCGGAAAATAAAGCACTGTATTGGAAGAAGTTCCAGCAATCCAGATATCGCCATTCGCTGCTACCCCAATGCCTTGCAAACCTCCATTGTCCCTTAACATTTCAGCCAGATACGCTGGCACTTCGTCCATTACCGGGGCACCATCCGCCAAATGATATACGCCAATAGCGCCATTAAAACTCGTCACCCAACAGGTGCCAGCTTGGGTAATTGCGGTGCCCCAGCCTGCCCCATCTACGCCCATTCCCGTATAACCCGTAACTGGCGGCGACAGCAATCGACCCGTAGAATCCAGCTGAACAAGTCCACCGCCTATACCTTGATACACCCCGTTTTGTGCGCCCGGCATCCAGTTCAAACCAGTCCACAAGTTTCCTTCCGCATCCAAAGCCAACTTCCCGGGTGCGCAGATGCCACCTTGGCCAAAAGCCAAGATCATTGAAAAATCCTCTGGAGCAAAACTTAAATAGGGGACAAAAGGAGCACTTCGCCGACTGACTGGAACCTTGCTGTTGGGTTTGGCCGGGAAGCCATCGGTCGGCTGAGGATAGGCTTGATCAAAAAGGGCATATAAAGCTGCCGGGTTTGCCCAAGGCGATTGGGCAATACCAATCATTGCTTCGGCGGTATTCTTCGGCTGGTTTCCTCCTAAGGGCGTTGTATACTTCAAAAAATTATCCTGCCAGCCGGCTATATCTACCGTACCGTAGGCAGTGATCAGTGCCCCTAATGTATTCAAGCGTGCCAGTGTCTCATTCTGGGTGATGTTGAATGGGTCCGTTAATACATCTCCCCAGAATCCGCTTACTGGATTGACCAGATTGGGCATATTTTTAGCGGCAATCGTCACTCCTTTTAGGTTACCTGACAGCTGCAGCCCCTTGAAAAATTGAGCACAGGTAAACGCAGCAGCCACTGTAGTTAACTCATTCACAACTACCCCCTGCTTTGCAATATCTGCTTGCAAATTCGGCGACAAAACAGACAGTAAAACGACTCCAGGTGCTTGCAGTTCAGCCGTAATGTAAAGAATGGCGTCCGCTGATCCGGGCGTAACGTCAATGGTGAATTGACCGTCGCTCACCGCAGCTCCACCAATCGACTCATCATTATTGGCCTCCCAGACTTTTACAGTGGCAATGACATCACTTGATTGGTTAAATGAGACCTTGCCTTTGAGGGTAACTTGATTAGACATGGCTTTAATTTTAGCGTTTTTTGATTATTAATTGGTTCGAGTAGGAAAAGATAAGATGGGGTTTACGGGCAATAAATTGCATCCCAAACTAATTCAGCTAAAGTTTGGATAAGTGGTAGAGGAGTCAAAACAAAGATAATCAGCTAGTAGGAGAAATGCAAGTCGTATTAATGTTTTAAACTATTAATCGGGCTTTTGAATGATTTTTTATCTTTATCCAGAACATTGTCAATACCCATATTCTTATGGCGAATACCTACACCCAAATTCACATCCACTACGTATTTGCACCCAAATACCGGAATGCTACCCTGGACAAATCCTGGCGACCCGATCTTTTTTCCTACATCACTGGCATCGTACAAAACCACGGCCATAAAATGCTTCAGATTAATGGCATGGCCGATCATGTACACATGCTGATTGGCTTGCGCCCGACCCAGTCTATTGCCGAGCTGATCAAAGAAGTCAAAGAAGACAGCTCCGGCTGGATCAATGAAAACCGTTTGGTGCGGCATCATTTCAAGTGGCAGGAAGGCTACGGCGCATTTTCGCACAGCAAAAGCCAGGTGCAAAAGGTGATTCGCTACATCCGAGAGCAGGAAACCCACCACGCCAAGGTCAGCTTTTTGGAGGAGTATGTGGATATGTTGAAAAAATTTGGCGTGGAATACGATGAACGGTACATTTTTAGGGTGTTGGAATGAAACAAAATCGCCGTGAATAATTACCCCGCCCCTCACGGTTGCTACCCATGTTTCGTCCCTACGGTGCTACCCATATTTCGTCCCTACGGTTGCTACCCACGTTTCGTCCCTAAAGGGACTCGGGAATCATCCGGGGGTGATCGGTTGCTACCCCTATTTCGTCCCTATGGGACTCCCGCTGAGTTTGAATCATTAGGTAATAAACAAGAAAGGATAACCATACCCCTAAAACTATCATTGTCTATTGAACCCGACGTTGGCTGGGGGCGATAGCCTCACATTCCTCCAAATACAACCTGAGTCATGCAGGGACGAAAGGTGGGATAGCGAGAAACGGCAGATGCAACC
>JAIYAV010000279.1 GCA_027488855.1 Saprospiraceae bacterium | reverse complement strand
TTGCCAAATTGCTGAGGCTCATTGAGCGCCGGGGAGTTGTCCAACTCCTCGGCTGCTATTCCCCGGTATTCATTCACCACTTAAATTCGTTCCGCTTATGTCCACTGCCATCATGCCTCCTGCCATCATCAATGCATTGCAATGTTGCCCTCAATTTTCAGGATTTACCGACGAGGAATTGGCCCTGTTTGCCAACCGTTGTGAACTGGCTTCTTACATGGAATCCCAAACTGTATTCTCCTTTGGCCGAGAAGCAGATACCATTTTTATTGTGAGTTCGGGGAGCTTGAGGCTGCATTTGAAAAATGGAGCCTACAAAGATTTCAGCGCTGGGGAGTTATTTGGAGAACTGAGCGCATTTTCAAAAAATGGAAGCTTAGGTGCCATTAAGTGTTTGGATGATAGTGAATTGGTCTCATTTAGTGTCAGTGATATTTTTGAAGAAGGCTACCTTCCTTTAGATTTACGGTATCGGTTTTTGCAAAATATTATGCACAAAATCATTCACTATTTTTACAATGAAATAAAAATTTCCAGTGCAGAATTGCATCAAAAAGGCGAAGGGGCCATATGTGAATTTAAAGGTGCGTTGAACGATTCTACCTTCGATCGAACCATGGAGTCGATTATAGCTTTTGCCAATTCCAAGGGGGGAACAATTCTGGTTGGCGTAAGCGATGATCGCACAGTAGTAGGTGTGAATGTCAAACCTGAAAATTTTGACCCAGTGAAAAGAAGTATATTGGAAGAAATAAAACGAAGGTTGGGGCAATACAGTGCAACACTATTGGACCTTGACTTCCAAGAACTAAACCAGAGAACCATTATCAGAATTGATGTTTCACCTTCTCCGACTCCTTTTTATTGTACAAGAGTTTTGAGTAAACAAAAAAACCAAAAAAACCAAGAATTATTAATAGTTAGAACAGATTCTGTTAATACAAAAATATCAAACGAACAAGAAATTAATCGTTACATTCAAGCCAGATTCAAATGAACCCAGCTATGTACAAAATACACCTATCCCTCTGTTTGATCCTCTGGACAGGCACTCTTGTGTATGCCCAAGACCCCTTCTTCACCCACTTCAACGGGGCCGAATCCCATTACAACCCCGCCATGACGGGCATCAAAGGTTCCCGCAGTCTTGGCATCAAGTACAAAAGCCAGTGGGGAACGGCCAGCATTGTACCCTTTCAAACTGGCTTATTGACTTACGAAGAAAGCCTACCCTGTATGCCCTTTGACTATGGCCTCGCATTTGCCCACAGCCAGGAAGGGGATGGTCGCCTGCAAACTTCCGATTTGGGCATAAAAGTAGCCGGAGGCCCCGGCATGACCTTGGGCCGCGGACTACTCAACCTCCGCTTGGGCCTCAATGCACAGTTCAGCCAAAAGGCAGTCAATTACAGCAAGTTTGTTTTTTCGGATCAGTTGGACCCCAAGTACGGGACCGTCGACGCCAGTGGAGCCCCCAATCCCACCAGTTTTGTTCCGCCCAACGAAGGCCGCAGTCGGGTCTTTTTTACCCCGGCGGTCGGTTTTTTATTCAATTATATTTCCAATACCAAGGGGTACCGCCCACTGGGCATCCAACTGGGAGCCGCCCTGCACAATGCCTATTCCCTGGGCCGCCCCTTCAATGGCAATGTCTACTCTTTGCTGGGGCTTGAGGTGGATATCCCCGAGCGCTACAATGCCTTCGCTCGCCTGGATTGGATAGCCCTCAACGACCGGAAGGCCTATTTCCTCAGTTTGTCCCCTACGGCTTTTTACCAGCGCCAGGGGGAACTCAGCTACTGGGAAACGGGTCTGCGCCTCGGTTTTAGCCGCTTGATCAGCGCAGGGATTTTTTACCACAACAATACCGCCATGGGTACTGGTGCCAATACCAAATGGATGAGTTTCAACCTCGATATTGGAGAGGTACTGCCCGATTACCGGGGCCGACTCGATGTGGGTACTTCTTTTTCTTGGAACCAGAGTGGTTTGAAAAACTTCGCCGGGCCCATCTTTGAACTCACCCTGACCTACCATTGGGCCAAAAGTGTGTTCTGCCGGGGCAGTGGGGAAGGCTACCGTTATCCAGATAAAAAACAACCCGGATTGCCTTGCCCCAATATGTCCTTTAGCAACGACCGCAAAAGAATGTATGAAAATATTTGGTATAAAACTTTGAATTTTAGAGGGAAATGAAAAAAATAACCAATAGTCTATTCTGTTCCTGTGTCGTCTTTTGGGTAGGAAATACTGCGTTATTTGCCCAAAATTGTGACAACCCACGTGTAGCCGCAGAGTTTTCTTTGTTGAAAAATGACATCTGTGAAGGACAACAAATCAGCGTTGACAATACCACAATTGAGAATGGACATACCAATATTAGGTACATCATGGACTGGGGTGATGGGGTCAAAGATACCGTAATGCAAAAAAAGACCATGACCCACACCTATACCCTGAAAGACCAAAACCCATGCAGTATAGGAAAAGTCGAAATGGAACTTAGGTTAAGAGCCATTCCGCTTGACTGCCCGGATAAAGCGCACAATGTGCTAAAACCCGTTTACGTCACCTTTAAACCACGCCCAAAATTTGATGCCAATGGCGAAATTTGTATCGGCTCCGCTTTTGCCATCACCAACCAAACCTGCCCAATATCTGGGGTGAAATTCATCTGGGATTTTGGCGACCCCAATTCGGGCAAAAACACCGACACCTTAAAAAATCCTGGTCATACTTTCAGCGCGCCAGGGACCTATACCGTGAGTTTGACGGCAACCAATACCTGCGGGCCAGAACGAACCAGCAAAACGATTCGGGTGGTGGGCCTACCCAAAGCCGATTTCACCTACGCTATCAACCCCACTACCGCCTGCCTCCCCGAACCCATCATCACCTTCAAAAACAACTCCAACGAATGGAGCACTATCCGTTGGCAAATTACCCCCAACGATACGCTCAAGTGGCGCTTCACGGACAAGAACATGAACACGGGTACCCGCGACATCAGCATCCGGGTCTACCAGGCCATGGAGTACACCGTTAAATTGATCGCTTCCAACGCCTGCCCAAACCCGGACACCAAAACCGAAATCATCAAGATTTTTGCAGCGCCCAGTATTTCCATAACTGCACCTGCTCCGGCTTGTGATGCCAAAGATGTGCGGCTCAGCGACCTCCAACTCAAAGATCAGGGGGAAATCACCGCCTACCGTTGGACCTTCATCAATGGCACCCCAGCGTCCTCCAATCAGCGTGACTTTGGCACTGTCAATTTTACCAAATCAGGCTTTATCATCCTGATGGTTGAGAGTCCCTGCGGTGCCAAAGCGGATACGGTAGCTGTTACAGTGGCTAGCACCGTTCCGGTGAGTGTGGCGGGCAACCGCGCTACATTTTGCCAGAATGAATCCCCTTCCCCACTCCTGGCCATGCCCGATGGCGGCCAGTGGTTAGTGGATGGCAAACCCAATGCTGCCATTGATGCCAAAGGGTCTTTTGATCCTGCTAAACTAGCAGTTGGTCCCCATATCCTTACCTATTCCGCAGGTTCCACGCAATGCCCCAACGAGGGTAAGTTCAACATCGAAATCAAGGAAAATGTACAGGTCGACCTGGCTACTGAGCGGCCCGCTTGCGATCAACTCATGTACACCCCCAAGGTCGTCTACAAAGGGGAAATCAGCCAATACACCTGGACCTTCACCGATGGTTCCCCCGCCAGCGCCAGCACCGCAACCCCCGGTCCCATCCAGTTCAATACACCTGGTGCCAAACTGGTGCGCATCGAGGCAATGGGCACCTGCGGCAAGGCAGTAGACAGCATCAGCATTGAGGTTCAAAAAAATGAGCAGGCGGTGATTACGCCCTTCCCCAAACCGCTTTGTTCGGGCTCGGCACCGGATACCCTCAAGGTCAACTTGACTGGCGTAACCTGGGATGGCCCGGGTATCGTCAATCAACAATTGGGTGTTTTTGATCCGAAGAGGGTAGGGGCGGGCACTTTTACGGTCACCGTCACGCGTTCCAGCGGGGCTTGTACGGCCAAGGCTACGGCTCCAGTTGTTGTTGTTCAATCGGAATCGGTAAGCCTGACGCCGGATACATTTTGTCTCAACAGCAACCCTCGACCCCTCGTGGTCGATAAAACGGGTGGGGCCTTCTTCGGCCAGGGGGTGGATTCTACCTCTGGCGTATTCAATCCCAGCACCAGCGGCCTGGGTGTCCGCGAGGTACGTTACCGCCGCAAAGACGCCAATGGCTGTGAGGTGGAAACCAGCGCAAAGATGTTGGTGGAGCCCCCTCCAGCCCTCCAAATCACCGATACCCTGGAGCTTTGTGTGTCCAGCATCGATGTGGACTTGCCCAAACTTTTGAGGTATGCCCCCAATCCAGCGGGTGGCCAAACTACCTGGTCGGGCACCGGGGTTAAAAATCCCAACACAGGTGTTTTTAACTTCGCTGCGCAAACCCAGGGCAATTACCGCGTCTACATCAGGTACCAACGCAATGATTGTACAGTGACGGATTCTTTGTTGCTAAGCCTCATCCAGGCTCAACCCCTGGTGGTCAGCAAGGATACCACAGTGTGCATCGCCGAGCGCTTTTTACAGCTCAAAACCAATTTGAAAGGGGGCGAATGGACTGGCCCTGGAGTGGATCCGCTAACGGGGCAAATTGACCTGGAAAAGGCGGGTGGTGGGGAATTTTCCTACCGCTATGTCGTCCAAAAAGGGACCAATTGTGAACAGACCAAAAGTTTAAAGGTCAACATCATTGATCTGGGTGCTGGGCTCCGGCCAGGCCCGAATACCGCCATTTGTTTTGGCCCCACGCGTTACCAACTGCCAAAAGGTACCCCCAGCGATGGCTACTTCACTGGCCCCGCTTTGTTGGATGCCGCAAGTGGTACCATCGACTTGACTCAACTGCGCTCGGACACGACTTATGTGTACCAATATTGTTTGCAAAGCAGCGCAGTGGCGAATTGCCAGGCTTGCAAAGCACAAACTTTCCGCATCAACTCCAACCCCGTGGCTGCTTTTTCCTTTCGGGGTACGCCTTGTATCAACCAAACCTTCCGCATGATCAATAGCTCCCAGCGTGCAATGACCTACGCCTGGGCGTTTGGCGATGGCCCTGCAGCTACTTCCACTGCTTTTGAACCCTCTTACGTGTACCGCCAAAAAGGAACCTACACCCTCACGCTGGTCGCCACTTCTGCGCAGGGCTGCGCGGACACCACCACCCGTAGCTTGTACATCACTACACCTCCGGTTGCTAGCTTTGCCATTGCCGACCGGGAAGGTTGCGCTCCCTTTAAGCTTACGGCCACCAACCGCAGTTCCGGCGATTCCATTACCCAGTATTGGATCGTCGGTCGGGATACCATTCGCGGCGCAGATTTGGGTGAAATCATCCTGGATCGAGTGACCCAGGATACCTTCTTCCAGGTGGAATTGGTGGTGAAAAACCTCTGTGGGGAACTGCGCCAACTTGACTCAGTCCTGGTGCATCCTTACCCCATCGTGCGTTTTGGCATCAGCCAGGACGAAGGCTGTTCACCTTCGTTGGTCAGCTTTTTTAGCGCTAGCCTGGGTAATCCTGATAGCCTGCGCTGGAACCTGGGCAATGGCCAATCTTCACGCCTGCCCCAGCCTCCTGAACAGGTCTATACCACCGGCGAAAAAAACATCACCGAATACACCATTAGTTTATTGGCCTGGAACCAGTGTGGACGGGATTCTATGCAAAAAACCTTGACCGTTTACCCCCCCAATGTCAAGGCTTTTATTGAAAAGGATACCTTTAGTGCTTGCCGACCGCTGCGGTATCGCCCCACGGGGTTGGTCACTCCGGGGGCCAAACTGAGTTGGAAGGTCATTCACCCCTCCGGGAAAATGCAAAGCAGCGAGCGGACCAATCCTGAGTTCCTGCTCGATGAGCCGGGGCGTTACACCACCATCCTTTACGCCTCCAATTGTGGCACCGATACCGACACGGCCTACTTGGAGGTATTGCCTTCTCCGCTTGTTGCCTTTACCCATCGCCCTTTTGTTTGTGTGGGGCAGCCTTTAGCGTTTAGCAATACTTCAAGCAACATCAGCGGGAGCCGCTGGAATTTTGGGGATGGCACACCCCTGGATGCTACCACTTCCCCTCAACACATTTACACCCTGCCGGGCACCTATTGGGTAAAATTGCAGGTCTTGTCACAACTCAACAACTGCCCCGCCGAGGATTCTTCGCAGGTGCTCGTGATCGGCAACCCCCAGGCAGCCTTTACGGCTAGTGTCACCAGCGGCTGTTATCCCTTGCGCATCGATTTTAGCAACCAGAGCCAGGGCTCCAGTACGCTCCAGGCTGTCTGGGATTTTGGCGATGCTAGTTCTGCTTCCACCAGTTTTAGCCCTTCCCACGTGTTTGATCGCCCTGGGAATTTTGTGGTCAAACTCACCGTTTTTGACCGCGATTCCTGCTTTGCGGATACCTCACTGCTCAATATTTTTGTGCACGATCATCCTCAGGCGAGTTTTTCTTTTGCCCAAAAATCCTACTGCCTGGGCCACGACTCGCTGCGTTTATTCAACCAATCCCGCGATGCAGTACAGTACCAATGGCGCTTTCAACAGGGGACTTCCACTTTGCGCAATGCTTCCTTTTGGCCCAATGCTGCGGGGGATTTTGCCGTGCAATTGATCGTCCAGAACCAGTTCAATTGTTCCGATACCAGCGTGCAGAACCTGCGCATCCTCGAATCTCCTCAGGCGCGCATCGATGTAGCCAATGCCCAGGGCTGTGAAGACCTGACCCTGCGCTTTGGCAATGCTTCGCGTGCCGCAACCACTTATGTTTGGAAGTACGACGGCCAGACTTCAACCCTCGCCAGCCCTGCGCATATTTTCCGCAATCCGGGCACTTTCCCCGTTGTTCTGGCCGCCAGCTCCAGCAATGGTTGCCCTACCGATGTTGATACGCTCCTTGTCCAGGTCTGGCCCAAACCCCTGGCTGATTTTAGTTTCCAAAAACCTACTGAATGTGGCACGCCAGTTACGGTTGCTTTCAGCAATCAAAGCCGCGGGGCCCTGGACTACTTGTGGCAATATGGAGACGGTGCGAGCTCGCGCCGCAATCAAGACGCCCATCCGTACCAGAAACCGGGCCGGTATCCGGTCGTGCTGATTGTTAAAAATGAATTTGCCTGCGCGGATACCGTCCAAAAGGATGTCGATGTATTTGGCCAACCGCTTGCGGATTTTTCAGTCTCGACCCCCGTCGCCTGCGCCCCAGGCAAGATTGCCTTGATCAATGCCTCGGAATCCAGTCTCAGCTTCCGTTGGGTGGTCAGTGGCCTGGGGACCTTTACCGAGGAAAATCCCGTGCTGGAGTTCTCCAAACCTGGCATCTACGACGTAACCCTTGTGGCCATCTACAACGAGCGTTGCCGCGATAGCCTCCATCTGCCCGGAGCCATTCGTTTGTACCAAAAACCGAAGGCCAATTTTGATTATCAGGCGGATGTGGATCCCAATAAACTGGGCGATGTCCAGTTCCGCAACCTGTCCGCCCTGGCGGATGGCTTCTTATGGCTTTTGGGCGATGGGAAACAGTCTACTCTCCGCGATCCCTACCATGAGTACAGCATCAACCGCCAAATTCAGGTTTCCCTTCTGGCCTACAACTACAATCAAGGCCAGCACACCTGCGTCGATACCATCATCAAACCGGTTGAACCGGAATGGCTTTCTCGTTTTTACGCACCCAATGCCTTCACCCCCGGTTACGGCGATGCCAAAATCCAGGTATTCAAACCCACCGGCGTAGGCATCAAACGTTACGAGATCGGCGTGTATTCTCCACAGGGGCAATTGGTATGGTCGGCTACAGAAGAGAATCAACCAACGCCTACAGCAGCCTGGGATGGCTGGTTTCAGGGAGAGATTGCTCCGCAGGGTGCTTATGTCTGGAAGGCCAATGTGACTTTTGAGGATGGGAACAAACGGGTGTTTACGGGGACAGTGACTTTGTTGAGGTGAGGGAGGAGATTACTCACGCTGTAAAGAATTTGAATTTTGAAACTACAATCGATATTGTTCATCCTGAGCGGGGTATATAAGTAATAAAAAAAATTCGAGCAATGGCAAAAATTTGTATTTCAATTCTACTCGCTTTTTGCTTTTTCATTGGTGATACTACTTGCCAGGATCTTACAGGTTTTTGGCAAGGGGTGTTATATCAGGGGCCAGGAGGTACCAGCCCCTACTTTAAGTTCAGTATGGCGTTATCTCAGCAAGGAATGGTCATTACTGGGAGCTCTAGAATAGAAACCGTGGATGGCCAATATTTTGGGGCTATTTCTTTAACGGGTGCCTACGACGACAAAAATCAATCCTTCACTTTTCAGGAAATTAAGATAGACAGCCAATTGGTCTCTGGTTTTTACTGGTGCATAAAAAATGGTAAGCTAAACTATCTGCCTTCAGCCGAAAAGCTAGAAGGAAAATGGAGTGCTGGAGCTTGTTCTCCAGGAAGCATTGAATTGTGGAGGCTCAAATTACGCACCAACGATTCCTTTTGTCAAGATGACACCATCCAGTTAAGCGTAACTGGCCAAAACATCAGATGGTATACAGATTATCAGTTAAAAAACTTGATTCAAACTGGCAACGATTTATCTCCCAACTTGAGAGACTCGAAAATTTATTACGTAACTCAAACTCATTTTAGTACGGAAAGCCCTGCTTTTCCGATAAAGATCAATGTGTATAAGGATGCAGCTGTTTTTATAAAAAAATCCATTTGTGCGGGACAATCTTACGAGGGTTACTCAAAGAGCGGCATTCATACTGATGCATTTAAAAATTCACATGCGTGTGATAGCTTAAGAACACTAGATTTAACAGTAATTACGCCGACCATTGACTCTTTTTCGCTCAGTCTATGCCAAGGAGAAAGTTATTTGGGATATAGTCGATCAGGCAGGTTTCTGGATACGCTTAGAGCTTTGAATGGTTGTGATAGCATCATTCGGACTGTACATTTAGATTTTAAAAATGATGTCCAATCTGAACGCAGAATCACAATTTGTCAGGGTGAAGGTTATGAATTCAATGGTATAATGATTGATCAACCTGGAAAGTACTCGGATACTTTGTCTACAATTTATGGTTGTGATAGCATGGTTGTGGTTTTTTTGGAAGTAGCTCAGTATCCGTTTTTGGGTAACGATACTGTCCTTTGTTCAGCAAAAGAATTTACCCTATTAGGCCCCACCGACAATACACTTTGGTTCGATTTTTCTCAATCTAGAAAAAAGAGTGTTCACGCAACTGGTCGTTATTGGGCAACCATTGTGGATACAAATGGTTGCTCAATAATGGATTCCATTAATGTCGAGTTTAAACCCAATGTATACATGCCAAGTGCATTTAGCCCCAATAACGATGGTATTAACGATTATTTCCTCCCAAAAACGCCTGTCCAAACTTCTATCAGTACTAGGATTCATGTTTTTAATAAATGGGGAGGATTGATGTTCTATGCAACGGATATGCTGTCCAACGGATGGGATGGAACTGTTAAGGGCTTAGAATGCCCACCTGGTACCTATTTCTGTTTGATTGAGATGGAATCAAAAACATGTCCAAAACTGGTTTTAGGTCAAAGTTTTTTATTGATCCGATGATTTACTTTCTCCAATCTCTATAAAAACGCAATCAATGAAATGCCAAAATCATGAATTGCCTCGCAAGCACAATTTATGCTGGGGGTGCTTTGTCCTTTTGATTTGTTCATTCAATGTATTGACCAGCCAAAGTATATACATCAATAATTCTGGTTTGTATAGGTGTGATTTGAAATCTTGTACGGTGGATTTTCTTTGCAAAATTGATCGAGAAGCTTATGATATTGCACTTGCGCCTGACAAAAATATTTACGGCATTACTGGGGGCGGTACCTTATATAAACTTGATACTTTGAATGGGAAAACTACCCTTATTTTTCAACTTCCTAGTCCGGGGGCTTGGGAGTCATATAATTCGCTTGTTGCTGATCTGCAAGGCGTATTTTACATCACAGGGAGTCATGGTCGTCTATTTTCATTTGATTTAAATTCAAAAACACTTAAAGAACATGGAAATATCGGTTATCCAGCTTCTGGAGACTTAACTTTTTTCAATGGCAAACTATACATGATGGCGATTGGGAACAGAGTAATTGCCGTTAATCTGGATGATCCTAGCAAAAGCAGCATTTTTTATGAATTCAGTATCAATCCGAATCAATCCGTTACCGGGATTTTTTCTTATTCAGAATCATGTTCTGGAAAGGTTAGAGCATTCGGAACCATTGGCTCTGCACCTAATTTGTACGAGTTTGACCTAATCAATAAAACCGCACAGTTTGTTTGCACACTATCAGGAATTGAGGGCAATATAGGGTTCGGAGGGGGAACGAGTACTTATGAATTTTTACTATCTAGTCCGATCAATATTGTTGAAAAATCAATAAAGAACCCTTCATGTGATCAAAAAAATGGATTAATTGAAATAAACGCAAGTGGAGGTAGTGGCAATTTTACTTACGCACTAAACGGGGAAGATTTTCAGACTAGTGGGATTTTTAATAATCTAGATACCGGGACCTACTTTATTAAAGTTCGTGATGAAAAAACTGGCTGCATTGACATGATTTCAAAGGAGCTAACTCAACCTCCCAAAATAAAACTCAACATTAGTCATGTTGATTCACGGTGTGGAAAAAAAAATGGTAGCATTTCCATATCTGCTAATTTATCAAATCAGCTGCGCTTTGTATGGTCGAACGGGGAAACTACTCAAAATTTAAGCAACTTAAATTCAGGGAAATATAAGGTAACGGTAACTGATCAAAGCAATTGCTCGCTAGAAGATTCTATTCAAATCAATGCGATCGAAACACCTTATGTTTCAGTTTCTTCGAGTCCCTCGATTTGTGGTAAGCCCAGTGGTGTAGTAATCATTACGAATCCTGAGTTGAATAAAAATTTAACTTATAGTATCGATGGGATTAATTTTACCTCCACGAATGAGTTTCGAAATCTCTTAGCAGGTAAATTCATTGTCCACGCCAGAAACCAAGCTTGTGATACTTCGGTTCAAATATTTGTTCGGGACTCTACCTCACTTCAAGAGCAAATGACCATAAAAACTACTGCTACATCTTGTAACAAAAATAACGGTGAGATAATAATCCTAGGGGGCAGTCGTGCCGATATTTCCTACAGCTTAGACAACTCTTCTTTTAAATCGGATACCGTTTTTAGAAATTTATCGCCAGGAAAACATCAACTAAGCATTAAAAACACAGATGGATGCACTGTTTCTAAAGAAATTACTTTGGATCAAGGGTCTGTAGTGAAAGTTGAAACGGAGATAAGTCCATCTATTTGTAAAGGCGAAACCGGAACCATAAAAATTCGAAACATTGCTGGAGGGAAGCCTCCATACCTCGTTGGTTTTGGAGATTCTTTATCCTTTGAAACGCAAACTTTTTTCTCTGGTTTGAAAAACACAAAATACATCCTCTTCATAAAGGACCAAAGCGAGTGCCCTTTTACAAAAAAGGAGGTAATTCTCGAAAATGAGACCTGTACCTGTAAGGATGAAATTTTTTCGCCCGATATCTTTACACCCAATAATGATGGCGTAAATGATGTATTCGTTATACATGGGTCGAAAAATATTTCGGGTTTTGAAAATTTGTCAATCTACAATCGTTGGGGCAAATTAGTATACACTTCCGCTACACTGAAAAGTAGTTCGGATGAAAATTGGTGGGATGGCACCTTGGAAAACAATGGGGTATTTCTTTGGACTATCGTTCTGGTGTATAAAAATGGAAAAAAAGAACGGTGTGAAGGGCATGTCACGCTTGCTAGATGAAAACTATTCGTACTGTAAATCTTGATTTACTTAACAAAAAATATACGATATTTTAGCAGGAGGGCTTATTTATTATTCATTTTTTTGGGGCTCAAACTAATATGTATACATGTATGTTTTGCCAAATGGGACAAAACGCGTACTCATTCGTCACGATCATGGAAATCATTATACCCAGTTAAATATTTACTGCATTCCGTTGTTTTATCAATGTTTCATCAATCCACGTTTCTGTTTAAGGATCGAATTATGCCTTTAGCATCGGCTTATACCTATACCAAATTCAATTAGAGGACTCGGTATTGAACGGCAAATTTGTGCTCGAATAATAAGCTGGCCTGCGAAAGGCCAGTCTTTAAAAGTAGATTTTTTTGAAAAAGCATAAAAAAATATGATAACCACTTT
>JAIYAV010000268.1 GCA_027488855.1 Saprospiraceae bacterium | reverse complement strand
TAAAAATCAATGGCGATATGGAGGCTTTCATGGAATTTAGGATTAATGCTGAGCAAAAATTAGCAAATGCAAGGGCTGCTTAGTCCTATATCTGCCCCAATTTTGTCATGCACTCAAATTAATTAAATGATAATCGATTGAAAATGAAGCAGAGGTGCACTGTTTTAAATAATTATGGAGCGATCTGTAAAGCAAGCCTCAAGTGTAAAGGCTTTTAGATGCGGCAAAGCTCTACTATTTTTTTGATTTGACAAAACTTTGGTGAGGCATCTTACACCTTTATGTGATCAATTTCTTATTTACCCCTCAACCAAACGCCCCATTTGTGGGTTTCCAACTTATTGTGCATCTTTGTACCCTCGAACACCCGCATCCTGATTCAACATGAAGCAATTAGCTTACCTGAACAAATACTTTTGGAGATACCGTCGGCAATTTTTTCTCGGCTTTTTGTTCGTCTCCCTGTCCAATTATTTCCGGGTCTTGCAGCCCCAGACCATCCGCGAAGCGCTGGATTTGGTCGTAGAAAACCTGTACCTGTACCGCGTGTATCAGGGGACAGCCCTTGAGGGCGAGTTCTTTAAGATGTTGGGACAACAACTGTTTTACTTCGGCTTATTGGTTCTGGTATTGGCGGTGTTCATGGGGTTGTTCATGTACTGGATGCGGCAAACCATCATTGTGATGTCGCGTTTGATGGAGTACGACATGCGCAAAGAGGTTTTTGCCCACTACGAAAAACTCGATCTGGCCTTTTACAAGCGCAACAACACCGGCGACCTCATGGCGCGCATCACCGAAGACGTGAATAAGGTGCGCATGTACCTCGGCCCAGCCATTTTATATGGTGTCAACCTCATTTCTTTGTTCATTCTCGTCATTTATTCGATGCTGATGGTCAGCCCTGAGTTGACCTTGTACTGTTTGATTCCGTTGCCTTTTTTATCCCTGTCCATTTATTATGTGAGTACCCTCATCAACCGGCAGAGTGAAAAAATTCAGCAACAATTGGCGGTGCTCAACAGCACGGCTCAGGAGGTCTACTCGGGGATTCGGGTAGTGAAGTCCTATGTGCAAGAAGCCCCAACCGTCAAACATTTTGCCGAGCAGAGTGATCGATTCAAACAGCAGTCACTGCGTTTGGCACTGACCAACTCCTTGTTTTTCCCACTCATGCTGTTGCTCATTGGCATTAGCACACTTTTGGTGGTCTACTTTGGCGGCTTACAAGTGGTCAAAGGCACCATCACTCCGGGCAACATTGCCGAGTTTGTCATTTACGTCAACATGTTGACCTGGCCTGTAACCGCCATCGGCTGGATTGCTTCGATTGTGCAGCAGGCGGCCGCTTCCCAAAAGCGCATCAACGAGTTTTTGAATACCCAACCGAGCATCACCAACATTGGGCAGAATACCGAAAACCTGAAGGGGGAAATCGAATTCCAAAACGTGACCTTTACCTATCCAGATACGGGCATTACCGCTTTGCAAAACATCAATTTCAAACTGGCTCCCGGGCAAAAAATGGCCATCATCGGGCGTACCGGGGCGGGCAAAACCACCATTGCCGACTTGCTCCTGCGCATGTATGACGTGAGTGCAGGACAAATTTTGCTAGATGGGCAGGCTCTGGCGACCCACGATCTGGCCAAGATTCGCCAGCGCATTGGATACGTGCCTCAGGACGTGTTCCTCTTTTCGGACACCATTTCGGCCAATATTGCCTTCGGAAAAAGGGATGCACCGCAGCCTGAAATCGAAAATTTTGCCCGCTACGCTTCGGTTTACAATGACATTATGGAGCTGCCCCAAGGCTTCAATACCATGGTTGGCGAACGGGGAGTAACCCTTTCGGGTGGACAAAAACAGCGGGTATCCATTGCCCGGGCCCTCATCAAACAACCGGATATTGTGATCCTCGACGATTGCCTCAGCGCAGTGGACACCAATACGGAAAAGCAGGTGCTGGAATATTTCACCACCGCTCTGGCCAACAAAACGGCCATCATCATCACCCACCGGATTTATTCTCTCTTACAATTCGACCAGATCATCGTAATGGATGGCTCGCGAATCGTAGAAGCCGGAACCCACGAAACCTTACTCCAAAACAAGGGGTATTACGCCGATCTTTTTGAAAAACAAACCGAAGAGGTTCCCGTACCCAGTTTGTAATGGACGGTGTTAATTTTCTGTAAACTCATTTTTTGTACACATGTCTAATCCATTCAGCTTTGGGGCTTTACTCCATTGCGCTAGGCTAGTTATGTGCTGCTAAAGGGAACTTTTTTTGCGAATTCTTTGATTATTCAGGCAATTACTTACTTTTGTACAGTGGTAATCTTATTTATCCGGTAAATTAAAACATCCAAAGCAGTGGATCACGAGAGAAACCAACGGAGATTTGAGAGCGTGTATTCGAGGAAAATCCGCGCGGGTAAGAGGAGAACGTACTTTTTTGACGTTCGCAAAACAAAGGGTGAAGATTTCTATTTGACACTTACCGAAAGCACTCGTAAATTCAATGGTGATGGCTATGAGCGCCACAAAATTTTCTTGTACAAAGAAGATTTCAACCGTTTTATGGATTCCCTACAAGAGGTAGTGGAGCACATCAAAACGGAGCTGATGCCAGAATACGACTACGATGAATTTACTCGTCGGCATGAAGAATACGATGCTCAAGATTTCGATGAGCGGGACGACCGTGGCGATGAAGAGTTTGATGATGAGCCTGTTAAAGAACAAAGGCCAGCCACTCCGCCTCCGCCAATTGCAAAAAAACTGGAACCATCCGGTACTCCTTTCAAGGAAGACGATATGGCTTGGTAATACACACAATTGATGTGTTTGGATAAAAAAAGGAGAGCATTTGCCTGATGGGTAAGTGCTCTCCTTTTTTTACGAAAATCTTCAGCTATAAATGAAGTGGAAAAAATAATTTTGTTTCTAAAAATTACTAATTTTAACCGAAAATAGAAACAAAATGAACTTTCAAATATTTCGCTCCACCTTTAAAACTTACCCGGTAATTTCCAAGGTAGAGATTAATAAAGTGTTTCCTGAATTTGACCCAAAAAATTTAGTGAATTGGCAAAAAAAACAATATTTGCAAAAAATCCGGAATTCATGGTACCGGTTAAAAGAAACACCGCTTGATAGCAATACCTTATTTTTTATCTCCAATCAAATCTATCAGCCTTCTTATATTTCTTTGGAAACGGCCATGTCGCACTATGGCTTTATACCCGAAGGTGTATTTAAGATGACGGCGATTTCAACTTTAAAAACAAACAATTTTCAAACGGCCATAGGGGATTTTGGTTATCAAAACATTAAACCAAGTCTTTATTTTGGCTATCTTATGGTGTCGTTCGGAAATTTTTATTTCAAAATAGCAGCGCCTGAAAAAACAATATTGGATTTCCTCTATCTACATCCAGAAATGGTGGATGAAAGCCATTTTTACGAAATGCGCCTGAATGTGCGAGAAATCAAACGGGTTTTTAACAAACATACATTCAGTCAGTATTCCCAAGCGTTCAATTCTAAATCATTAGCCCAACGAGTCGACGTTTTTTTAAACTTCATTGAAAAACAGGATTAAGCCATGCTAAGTTTTGCCCAAATCCAGCAATTTTACCCACCACAACTGCATAGCTTCGGGTCTTTTTTGCTTCGAGAATATTTGCAGTATAAGATATTGGCCTTGATTTTTAATAGTGATTTTGCCACGAAGTTTGCCTTTCTAGGCGGCACTTGTTTGCGCATCGTACACCAAACCAATCGCTTTTCAGAAGATTTGGATTTCGACAATTTTGATTTGTCACCCACCGATTTTGAACAACTTGCCCAGGTAATCAAACAAGGGCTGGAACGCGAAGGCTTACAAATTGAAATGGAACAAGTTTATCGGGGTGCCTACCATTGCTACATTAAGTTTCCCCATTTACTCCATCAGACTGGCTTGAGCGGACACCGGGAGGCAAAAATTCTGATTCAATTGGATACTGAGCCACAAAACTTTGATTTCCAGCCTGAAACTTATTTGCTCAATAAGTTTGACGTTTTTGGAAGCATACGCACTACACCTGTTGATTTGTTGCTTGCTCAGAAAATCACAGCTTTTTGCCTACGAAAACAGCCCAAGGGGCGCGATATCTACGACATTACTTTTCTATGTGCTAAAACAAGACCCAATTATGCTTATTTGCAACAACGACTTGCGGTGACAAATGCCACAGACTTAAAAGAAGCTCTCTACAATCGTCTCGCCAACTTGGACTTGGCGCAATTGGCCAAAGATGTTGCCCCGTTTTTGTTCAACTCAAGTGACGCACAACGTGTCTTGCTCTTTCCTCAATTTGTTCAGCAAACTGAATTTTAATTCAGTGAAACTAAATAGCCCCTTTCTTTATGGTATGATATTGCAACATCTAATTTCTAAGGTGTTTCTTAGACACCTTAGAAATACCTTAGGTTGGTCTCAATAACTCCCCAAATACCTTCTCAAAAACCACTCCGTAGCAATCAATACCAACAAAATCGCAAACAACCACTTGATGTTGATCAAAGATTTGGTGGTAGCATTCTCATAAATGACCGGTTTGACCGTACCGACCGCTTTGATCATGGCCGGGATGTCATTCATTTCCGCAGTGCTGACCATTTTACCCCCATATTGCTCGCTCAACAAACGCAGGAGCCGATGATCTGCCGTGGTTTCGTACTGCTCCAATTGGATGGGCTGCACGCTGAACTGACCATTGTAGCTCAATTGTTCGCCACCGCTGTTGACTTTTCCCTCAAATTTGTAATTCCCCACGGGCAGCGTACCTGCATTGAGGCTGTAAGCTTTGCCCGACTTATTGAACGTATAGGTATAATCCTTTCCTTTTTCGCTGGTGATGACGAGGCGTACATCCGCCTCATTGATCAGCTCGTAACTCTTGTTGTACAATTCTGCATCAAAAAACACCTGTTCATTCTCACGGTAGATGTTTTTGGACACATTGACCCGAAATTTCCGTTTGTCTTCTTTTACACCCAGGTATTGAGTCACTTTGCTCACCCAATCGTCGAACAACTCGTGGTTGTCCACATTGAGGAAGTTGAACAAACGCCAGCGCCAAATGCCTTCCGCCAGGAGGGCACCTGTACGTGCGCCATTTTGTTCGCCAAAAATGAACAAAGGATATTGGGTATCAATCTTGCGAATACGCTGGTACATCATTACCTGCGCAGAACCACCCACTTTAAATTCACCGAAAGGCGCCTGAATAGGGGGATAATTGGCAAACTCGGTTTTGAGTTTGTCATCCAACAGAAACAAAGCAAAATTCCCGGCAAAACGCCCTTGTACATCGTTGGTATTGCGGCCATCGGTTTGGACGGTTACCAGGTTTTGCACCCGGTTAAACTGCCCATAATCCGTTTGGGCACCCGTGACGAACAAGCGGGGAATTCTTTCCCGATCCAAAGTGGCCAAAACCCCCGATGCATCTACCCCTTTTCCTGGTAACTGGTGCAGCACGACGTAGTCATAAGTAGCCACATTGCCTTTAAAATCCTTGAAGTCTGCTACTTCAACTTGATAATTTTTATTGGCCGAAATACTTTGGCGGATGGCCGAAATATCGGGGTGGGGTGAATGGGCCAGCAACAGAATTTTTTGCCGCGCATCCAGTACATCCACAAAAATATCCTGACTGTTGTTGTTGCTTGATGCCTCGCCCAGCACTTTGTTGACTACTATCCGGTAGCGCTGTACACCAGCCTCGTTGGCATTGAGGATGATTTCTTTGGTGGCAAAATAGTCTTTGCGGTCAATGTTCAGGGGTTGAGACGACACCATTTGTGTTTTGCCGCCATCCACTTTGTAAACCGAAAGCGAGGTTGTATTGCCAGCACAATTGATGGCCGAAATGTCGACCAGCACGCTAAACTGATCCCCGAGATAGACAATTTTATTGTGAAAAACCCGCTTCAACACCAGGTCTTTTTTGGGCGTAGTATCACCCAATGCAATCGTAAACACGGGTACTGCCGATTTTTCACCCGAATACAAGGGATTGTTGCCTTCGTTGTAAATGCCATCGGAGGCTAGGACAATGGCGCCCAGGTTATCCCCTCCATACAAATCATAGGTATTGGAAAACAGGTCGGCCAGATTGCTGATTTTGTCTTCGTATTTTTCGGGAAGCCCTTCTCGAACCGAGCTACCAAAAGCAAAGGGTTTTACTTCGTAATCGTTGCCGAGGTCGCGTTGCAGGCGTTCGAGTTTTTGCTGGTATTCCGCTTTGCTTTTGCCAATCGCATTGCCCACCGATTCTGAAGCGTCTTGTGCGAGTACTACAATGGGTTTGCGGGTGTCGATTTGTTTGTAGCGCAACAGCGGGGACAACAAAAAGAAGGCGAGGAAACTAGCACCCAAAAAACGCAATCCGCTCATCAACCAACGCAACCAGGGGGCCTGGTCTTTGAAACTATTGTCGCGGTAATACAAAACAAAGGCATAGCCTAAGCCAAGCAACAAGCAAAACAGCATGAACCAAGCAGGGTAAGAAAAAGTCAAACGATCCATAATTGTACCTAAATTGTCGGGTTATCTAGCGTGAAGTCAGCAAATATAAACGATTTTGCGCTCTCAATGGTTGCAAGAGAAAATTTATTGTCGCGAAGCAACCCAAAGAGTGCTAAATTCGTTTTTTAATACGAACTTAAATAAATCTGGCAATGATCAAAAAATGCTTGCTTGTTTTGGGGCTGATTGGCGCAACCCTTGGTCCCCTCAGAGCTGCCTACATGCTACTGCCCATGGAGCCTGACAAGCAGAAGGACCACTTGAAGGCGTATGGCATCACTTTTTGGGTGCTGAACAATGGGGTAGAGGCTTGGTGGCTCCTGAATTACCGGGGAGGGAGTTTTGCCTTTCAGCACAGTAAAGCTTTTGAAAAAGAATGCCTCACCCGTGGGGTTTCTTTTGAAATCGTCCCCGATGCCCAGTTTAACGGGATACTCAACCAAATCGCGGATCCTGAGACCAATATGGAGGCGATGAAGTTGGAAAAGGCACCAAAAATTGCCGTATACACCCCCGATGTAGACTCCAAAGGGCAACGCGTCCAACCCTGGGACGACGCCGTAACGCTGGTGCTCACTTATGCCGAAATCCCTTACGATGTGGTTTATGACCGTGAGGTGATGGCGGATAAACTGGCCCAGTACGATTGGCTCCACTTGCACCACGAAGACTTTACGGGGCAATACGGGCGTTTTTACCGTTCCTTTAGTTCTTATGCTTGGTATCGCGAAAACCAAAGAAGATCCGAGGAATTGGCCCGCAGTTTGGGTTTCAACAAGGTCTCTGAGGCAAAATTGGCAGTGGTCAAAAAAATCCGTGACTTTGTGGGCGGCGGCGGCTTTATGTTTGCCATGTGTTCCGCCACGGATACATACGACATAGCCCTTGCTGCCGACGGCATCGACATTTGTGCCGAAATTTACGATGGCGATGGTTCCGACCCCAACGCGCAAGCCAAACTGAATTTCAATAATACCTTTGCGTTCAAAAATTTCACCCTGGTACGAAACCCCCTGGAGTACGAATTTTCCAACATCGACGTGGGGCAAGCACCCGGCCGGGATGTACCCACGGAACAGGATTATTTTTCCCTCTTTGATTTTTCCGCAAAATGGGATCCGGTACCTACCATGTTGACACAATGCCATACCCGTACCGTCAAAGGGTTTATGGGCCAAACCACTGCTTTTAGAAAACAATACATGAAAACGAACGTACTCATCCTGGGTGAAAACAAAGCCCACGGTGAAGCTCGTTACATCCATGGCATTTTTGGCAAAGGTTTTTGGACCTTCTACGGTGGTCACGATCCCGAAGATTACCGCCACCTGGTCAACGACCCCGAAACCGATTTGAGTTTGCACCCCAACTCTCCGGGATACCGCTTGATTTTGAACAATATCTTGTTTCCAGCTGCGAAGAAGAAAGAACGCAAAACCTAAAAGAAACAGGGTTTCAAATTCCAGGGTTCAACCAGCACTTCGACTTTGCTCAGTGACCGGCTGAACCCTGGCACTTACACATCTATCTCTCTATTTTTTTTGTTTATAAATTAAATAAATTAGAGATGATTAAGAAATATTTACTATTCCTCGTGTTGATGGGAGCAGTCCTCGGCCCACTCAAAGCTGCATATATTCTGCTCCCGATGGAGCACGACAAGCAAAAAGACCATCTAAAGGCATACGGAATCACTTATTGGGTGCTGAACAAAGGCGTCGAAGCCTGGTGGTTGCTCAATTACCGGGGTGGAAGTTTTGCCTTTGAACACAATCAGGCTTTTGAAAAAGAATGCCTCACCCGAGGCGTGTCCTACGAAATTGTCCCCGATGCCCAATTCAATCTTATCCTCAATCAAATTGCTG
Source organism: Saprospiraceae bacterium (assembly GCA_027488855.1). GTDB lineage: Bacteria > Bacteroidota > Bacteroidia > Chitinophagales > Saprospiraceae > Haliscomenobacter. Next base: position 31,863 of record JAIYAV010000268.1, on the reverse strand, counting down.
ATCCAGCTGCCAATATGGAAGCCATGAAACTGGAAAAGGCACCGAAAGTGGCCGTTTATTCCCCGGAAGTGGATGCCAGTGGCAAAAGTCTTCAGCCCTGGGACGATGCCGTGACCCTGGTGCTCACCTACGCAGAAATTCCTTTTGACATGTTGTACGATCGGGAAGTGATGGGGGATAAACTGGCGCAGTACGATTGGCTGCACTTGCACCACGAAGACTTTACCGGGCAGCATGGCCGCAACCATCGGGGCTATCGTTCCAATGCCTGGTACGAGGAAAGTAAGCTGAGGGCAGAAGAATTGTCGCGTAGTCTGGGCTTCAACAAAGTATCCGAATGCAAACTGGCGGTGGTCAAAAAAATCCGCGATTTTGTGGCTGGCGGTGGTTTTATGTTTGCCATGTGCTCGGCTACCGATACTTACGACATCGCCTTGGCGGCGGATGGAGTGGACATTTGTGCGGAAATTTTTGATGGAGATCCAGAAGATCCCCAGGCGCAGTCCAAAATAGATTTTAATAAAACCTTCGCATTCAAAAATTTTACTTTGTCAAATAGCCCCTTCGAACGGGCGTTTTCCAATATTGACGTGGGCCGCATGCGGAACGTTTCCCCCGATCAGGATTATTTCAGCCTTTTTGATTTTTCCGCAAAATGGGACCCAGTACCCAGTATCCTGACCCAATGTCATACCCGAACAGTCAAGGGTTTTATGGGGCAAACTACGGCGTTTAATAAACCATACCTGAAAAACAATGTTCTCGTCCTCGGAGAAAATAAAGTCCTCGACGAAGCGCGTTACATCCACGGCATTTTTGGCAAAGGTTTTTGGACTTTTTATGGCGGTCACGACCCCGAGGATTACCGGCACCGGATCGAAGACCCGGAGACTGACCTGAGCTTACACCCCAACTCCCCAGGATACCGCTTGATTTTGAACAATATTTTGTTTCCGGCGGCGAAGAAAAAAGAACGGAAAACCTAATAAAGTTGAAGGGTTGAAGGGTTGAAAAGTAGAGGCTACCGCAGCGACTTAGACTAAGGCTGTCTCCAAGTCGCTGCGGTAGCCTCAACTTTTCAACTTTTTTCAACATTTCAACTCTAAACATTTCAACTACTTGACCATGACATCTGGCTTTATGCGCATCACACTTGCACTCCTCCTCCTGGTCGGTGCCTTTTTTGCCGGCGCAGCTTGGACAAACAAAGACAACAATGAAGAATCTGGCACTGAAGTAGTGGCCAGAGACAAAAATGGGCACAGCTCCTTACCCACTCGGGTTGCTAGAGTACGGGAAGGCATGACTCCCGAAGAATCACATACCATCGACCTGTTTGAGCGGGCTGCACCCAGCGTATGTTACATCACGACCTCGGTGGTGCGCCGCGATTTATGGTCCCGCAACGTCATGGAAATTCCGCAGGGATCGGGCTCCGGGTTTGTTTGGGATCGTAGTGGGCACATCATCACCAATTACCACGTGATTCAGGGTGCCTCCAAAGCCCAGGTTACCTTGGCTGATCGCAGTACCTGGGATGCGGAGCTCGTAGGTTCTGCGCCCGAAAAAGACCTTGCGGTACTAAAAATTAAAGCGCCCAATAGTAAAATGGTTCCGATTCCAGTGGGTACTTCGGAGGACTTGCGCGTGGGGCAATCGGTATACGCCATTGGTAACCCCTTCGGTTTGGACCAAACCTTGACTACCGGGATTGTCAGTGCCTTGGGCCGGGAAATTCAAACGGAAAGTGGCTTCCCAGTGCGTGATGCCATTCAAACCGATGCCGCCATTAACCCCGGTAACTCTGGCGGGCCTTTATTGGATTCTTCGGGCCGCCTCATTGGGGTGAATACCGCGATTTATAGCCCATCTGGTGCCTCCGCAGGGATTGGTTTTTCTATTCCGGTCGCAGTAGTGCGCTGGGCGGTGCCTGAATTGATCAAATACGGCAAAATCATGCGCCCCACCATCGGGGTAGAACTCCTGGAAACTTCCGACATCAAGCGCAACCAATTGGAGGGGCCACTTGTCATGGACGTGATCAAAGGTGGCCCGGCCGCGAGTGCTGGATTGCGCGCAACCCGCCGCGACGAATACGGACGCATCGTTTTGGGAGACATCATCATGGCCATGAACAACAAACGGATTGCTACCAAAGAAGAACTGATTCTGGAGTTGGAGAACTACCAAGCTGGGGATGAGGTGACGCTCACCCTATTGCGGGATCAGCGGGAAGTGAAGGTAAAAGTGCGTTTGGCGGCTTCGAAGTAACTCTAAGAACTACTCAAAGCGACATTTTTAAGCACAAAGGACACAAGGGCAGCACAAAGATCACAAAGCAAAGCGTCGTCAACGTCTAACTTTGTGTCCTTTGTGCCCCCTTGGTGTCCTTTGTGCTTAAAAAATGTCGCTTTGGTGGAATTAAAAATTAGCGATAAATCTTTTTGCCCCAATTCAAAATATTGTCATCAAGGTGAAACCTTCCCATTCACCCATCCCTCATAAATCGCTCGCTGCAATTTCCCCGGGTTAGCCAACGGACTCATCTCAAAAGAGCGCTCCTTTTTTTTACCCATAATGAAGCGCAGATAACGCTTTTCCTGACCTTGCAGTACAATCAACTCAATCTCATCCCCCGCGAACTGATCCTTAATCATATTGGCAAAAGGGAAAGTCTTGGCGGGTTCATTGTACACCTCCAAGATAAAATTCCGGCGGCGTAGGCCTGCCTTCCAGGCTGGCGAATCGTATTCTACGGCAGTAACTACGGTGCTGTCTTTCGCTACTCGGGTAGTCAACCCCAGCCAGGCACCGGGAACAGCCTTTGGTGCAAGGTCGATACCTAGCCCTGCGTAATCCAGGTATTTAGCATAATTCAGTTCAGCAACGGAATTGACGTACTGAAACTCGGCTTCAAGAGGAGCACCAGCAATATTTTCACAAACCCGCCGGAATTCTTCTTCCGTAAACCCTCTTTGCTGTTTCAAGTAATACTCCTGATACAAGGCACGCATCACATCGTCCAGCGATTTTTTATTTTGGGTCAAATGGCGAATGCGCAAGTCGAAGAACCAACCCACCACCGGACCTTTGTCGTAGTAGGAAATGGTTTTGTTGACCTCATCAGTCGTGCGACCAAAAGGGCCATCACTCCAGGTTTCATAACTGGCCTGCACCAGATTTTGGTACAAACGCCCAGGTTTGTCCTCAAACGCCCTGATATTGTTGCGGAAAGCTTCCAACAATTCGGCATCACTGCACAAACCAGCTCGGCGCAGCAGCAAATATTCATAATACACGGTTAGCCCTTCCGAAATCCAGAGCTGATTGGTCCGACTGCCCTCATCGTAATTGAATGGACCCAATTCAATGGGGCGAATCCGTTTGACATTGTAATGGTGAAAATATTCGTGTGCCAAAAAAAACAAAGTGCGCAGGCGACTTTGTGGATTGCTCAGGCTTTCACCTGCAAAGGCAAAAGTGGTAGAGTTGAGGTGTTCAATTCCTCCACCTCCCGGGCCAATGGCGATAAAGGTGTAATCTTTGTAAGGGACGTCACCAATGAGATCGGCTGCGGCTTGTACGATTTTTTGCAAGTCGGACATGAACTTGACCTTGTCACACTGGCCGAGTTTATAGCCAATAAAGCGGTGTTTTTTACCCGCCACTTCAAATGCTGGCAGTTCTTCCAAATTGCCAACCAGCAAGGGACTGTCGTACAAGACATCAAAATTGGGCGCTACAAATGTATATTCTTGATTGGGTAAAGCCTCCAGCCCGGTAGCTACCTGTTTCCAGGCGGAATAGGGCTGTACCTTTATTTTGGAGTCATGGCTTAAATGCCCGTGGGGATACATAAATACGCCTCCTGGTAAGATGTAAGCCCTTTCTTCATCTACATAGGGTGTGGCTACAAAGGAACGTTGGGTCTTTACGGTATAACTCAATACGATGCCCCGCTTCGGATGAGGTACTACCCGCCAGGTATTTGTATTGATTTTTTCCCATTTTAAAGGTTTGCCTTTGGTGTCCAAAGCCTGAAATTGATCAACGTGCTGGGCGAAATCCAATCGTTGGTAATACCCCGGTGTCCAAACGGGCATTTTGAAATCAATGCTGGATCCGCTGAAACCTTTACATTCCATTTTCACTTGAAAAGTATGCGTGGTAGGTTGATCCATCGAAATGTGGAAATTGATTGAACTTGGGCTCGCCCAGATACTGGTAAAGCGGCACAACAGCAGAAAATTAAGAATGCAAATAGTAGATTTCATTGGCATAAATTAACGTACGTATGGGTATGAAAAAAGGCTGAAATGCTTACAAAAAGACAAGCCTGGACTTCATTGTAGGGCGCTGCCATCAGAGCGCCGCAAATCCTACGACCAAATTTAACATTCCTGAACTTCAGTTTACCCTTTTTCCAATTATTCTACTATCTTAAATGCTTGTTTGGATAAATTTTAGAAATGGTCAATATGTGTAGCCCTAATTAACAGTTTAATGACCGATTGTGCATCTATTTTACATCCATGACCAACCGCCTATGAGACTGCTTTTCCTTGCCCTTGGATTGACCCTTTTGACAATTGGGTCTTTGTCCGCACAAAATGCCCGGACTGAAATTTGCAACAATGCCATTGACGATGATGGCGATGGTTTTATTGATCTCAATGACACCACTGATTGTAAATGTAAGGTGATCGAACCCGTCTCGCTCATCCCCAATCCCTCTTTTGAAGAATTCAATTGTTGTCCAACTGATCGGTCCCAGCTCAACTGTGCAGTTACCTGGATACAAGCCTCGGAAGCCACTACGGATTACATCCATAACTGTGGCTGGACTGGTCGTAGCAATCTCCCAGTACCATTGCCCTATCCAGATGGCGAAGCTGTGGTAGGCTTTCGCAACGGTACTTTCGGCCAACAAAATTCAAACCCTCAGTGGAAAGAATACACCGGAGCCTGTTTGTTGGGCCCACTCAAAGCCAATACTGCCTACCGCTTCAAATTTTGGATTGGTTTTACCCATGGAATCAACTCTCCTCCAATGGATGTGGTGTTTTTTGGAACACCAGATTGTAAATACTTGCCTTTTGGCAAAGGAAATGAACGCTTCGGCTGCCCTACCAATGGGCCGGGTTGGGTAGAGTTGGGACGCATATCAGTAGGTGGTGTCAACGAATGGAAACAATACGAAATCAATGTAACCCCCAAAGAAGACATTAAAGCCATTGCCATTGGGCCCGATTGTACAGAAATCAGCTGGACAACCGATACTTATTACTATTTTGACAACCTCATTCTGGATGAACGCATCAATTTTGAATACGTCATTTCACCCCAAAACCACCCTTGCAATGACAAACACATCCTCAGTGTGCCCACCATCAATGGCTACACCTATCAGTGGTACAAGGAAGGAATTGCACTGGTCGGAGAAACTGAACCTGAGTTAATTGTGACCAAAGGAGAAGGTGCTTATCAAGTGCGGATTGAATCCACCAACGATTGCCGCATTACTGGAGTGTACCACCATGAAATCCCGGTTGACGAAACGGCGGTTACCCACAAAATTTGTCCGGGAACCTCATTCAAATTCAAAAACAGTACCATCAGCAGACAGGGCGTTTATGTGGAAACCTTTAAATCCATCTACAATTGCGATAGTATTGTTACACTGAGCCTAAATCTCGAAGACGATTTGATCGATTCTGTGCAAACCCGCATTCTCGAAGGTGATTTTGTGGCTATTGGTGGCATCCATCAAATTCGTACGCCAGGGCGTTACGCCCTCAATGTCAAATCAACCCTGGGTTGTGATAGCACCGTTTACCTCGATTTGGACTACCTTAAAGTATACCTGCCTACCGCTTTCTCACCCAACGACGATGGGGTAAATGACAATTTTGGGCTTTTTGCCAATTCCTCTGAGCTGACGATTGTTTCACTGAGGGTATTTGACCGGTGGGGCGAACAAGTATTCAGTGCAAGGGATCTGTCTTCCGAAGAACCCACTACCCATTGGGATGGTACCTCGCGAGGCAAACCAGCTCCCGAGGGCTTATACGTTTATGTAGTCAATGTCGTGTTGAAAAACGGACGTGAACAAACCCGTTATGGTGAGGTGCAATTGATACGATAAAAATAAGTTTAAAATAGTTTTTTAAATCAAAAAAATGTTTATTTTTGTATTGAAAGATACGAAGTACACTTCTATTGTACACCTTGTGGGCCAAAATGAATCCAAAACACGTTTTTGTGCCCACTTTTTCCCACAGGATATAAACCCCATCTTGCCTGGTTTTGTAATCAAAAAAGGTATTTTGTAATTATAGTAGTGATATTGTAGGTTTTGGAACAGGAAAGTGGGAAAAAAGTTGGAAAATTTGGTTAAAAAAGTGGGTAAAAGTGGAAATTTGTGGAAAATGTCCGTAGTTTTGGACACACAAACCTTCTAAAGGTGTATCCATGCGTAAACTATTGGGCGAATTCGAATGCAAGATCGACGAAAAAGGTCGAATGCGTTTGCCCAGCGGGTTGATCAGTCAACTCGGTGAGCGCGAAGCCTACACCTTTGTGATGAACCGGGGCTTTGAGAAATGTCTCATGTTGTATCCCCGAGAAGTATGGGACAAAATCACCGAGGAAATTGACCAACTGAACTATTACGATCAGGAAAGTCGAGCCTTTCAACGCTATTTCTACCGGGGTGCTCAAGAATTGACCATGGATGACAACTTGCGCATCCTACTCAACAAGCGCCTCCTGGAATACGCAGGTATCGAAAAAGAAGTCATCCTGATGGCTTACAACGATAGGGTAGAGGTGTGGTCAAAAGATCGTTACGATGAGATGTTGGACGAAGAACCCGCCGATTTCTCCGACCTGGCCCAACGCGTAATGAGCCCGAAATAGGGTGTGGGTGTGAAGGGTGTGAACGTGTGGGGGTGAGGGAGCCCTGATTTGAAAAACTTACGCACCCCACGGATTCATCCGTGGGAGCGCATATACAACCACAGCCCATGAATTTATTCGTGGGAAAAGCACCCCGCGATTTATTCGTGGGATTGGAAGAGAGAACATATGGAATACCACAATCCAGTCCTAGCAACCGAAGCCATCGAGGCCCTAAATCTCCAAACATCCGGCACCTACGTCGATGCAACTTTTGGAGGAGGCGGGCACGCTCGCTTGATTCTGCAAGCACTCGGGGAAAAAGGCCGCCTGATTGGATTTGACCAGGATGAAGACGCACAACGCAATACTTTGGACGACCCAAGGTTTACGTTGGTACCCCACAACTTCCGCTTCTTGCGCCGTTTCTTGCGCTTACATGGAGCAGACCAAGTGGATGGAATCCTGGCCGATTTGGGCGTATCCTCGCATCAACTGAACGAAGCCGAACGAGGCTTTTCTTTTCGTTTTGACACCAAACTGGACATGCGCATGAACCAACAGGGGGAGCGCAGTGCCGCCGATGTGTTGGCCACTTACACCGAAGCCGAACTGCAAAACATGTTTGGCACATTGGGTGAAGTGCGCAATGCCCGCACCCTTGCGCAAGCCATTGTACGCGAACGCCAGGTACGCCCACTGCGGAGTATTGGCGATTTGTTGGCTCTGCTTGATCCTTTGGTGCGCGGACAACGCAATCGTTACCTCGCACAAGTGTTTCAAGCACTGCGCATGGAAGTGAACGATGAAGTAGGTGCTTTGCGCGATTTTTTAGAACAATCGCTCCAGGTGTTGAAACCCGGAGGCCGTTTGGTGGTCATCGCGTACCACTCCATTGAAGACCGGATGGTGAAAAATTCCATCAAGACGGGCAATGCGGATGGAAAAATGGAACAAGACTTTTATGGCAACATTGCCCGGCCTTTCGAGGTCTTGAGCAAAAAAGCCATCCTGCCTTCCGAGGCAGAAATAAAAGAAAACCCGCGCTCTCGGAGCGCAAAAATGCGGGTAGCCGCAAAATCGTAGGGGCAACCCTTGCGGTTGCCCTCAAGGCGACCGTAAAGGTCGCCCGTACGGGTTTTTCAGGTAAAAAACGTCGAAAATGGCAAAAAAATCAGGCATCGGACAATACTTTGAGCTTGGCTTCCTTACCTCGGAACTCATCCTCAAAAACCTGTCCTTTATCCTGTTTATGGGTTTTTTGGCAGTCATCTACATCGCCAATTCCCGTTTTGCTGAAAAAAACATACGTCAAATCCAACAGGTGCAACGCGACTTGCGCGAACTGCGTTGGCAATACATGACTCTGGAATCAGAAAACATGTACAACAGCCGCCAGTCCGAGTTAGCAGAGCAACTCAAGGATGAAAACTTTGAAGCGTTTGGGACGCAGCCAAAACGCATAGTAGTGCAAGACAAAAATGATTATTAATCTTTGATTGTTGGGCGTCGCTTCCCACAATTGACAAAACAAAATGATGGAAATCAAGAACGAAATTCTTTATCGGATTTACTTCTTGTTGTTCGGTATCTTCATACCGGCCGCCGTCATTATGGTATACCGCACCATCGTCATCAGCGCGGTGCAAGGGGAAGTATGGCGCCAACAAGGCAAGGACAACTATGTACGTTTTAAAGCCATCGAAGCCGATCGGGGAAACATCCTGGCTTTGGATGGCAGTGTGCTGTCTACCTCCATCCCTTATTTCGATTTGTATTTCGACCCAGTAGCCCCGCAGATCAAAGATTTTAATGAAAACATTGATTCTTTGTCTTATTGTTTGGCCAGCTACGTGGATGATACTTACACCCCCGGAGGCTTGCGCGACTACCTCATCCGGGCGCGTGCCGATTCCAGCAACCGTCATATCCTGATCAAAAAAGGAGCCACCTTTATTGAAAAAGCCAAAATCGAACAGTACCCATTGTTCAACAAAGGCCGTTTTCGGGGTGGTTTGATCGTTGAGCAACGCAATGAGCGCCGCCGTCCATTTGGGTTGTTGGCCCAGCGTACCATCGGTTACATTCGAGAAAATGCCAAGCCAGTCGGGATTGAAGGGGCCATGGATTCCATTCTAAAAGGTCAGCCCGGTGGGCAAATGATGATTCGGGTGGATGCCAAAAAAGACATCTGGTTGCCACTCGAAGATCTTACTGGTATGGACCCCAAAAGTGGAGACGATGTCATCACCACCATTGATGTCAACGTACAAGACATCGTGGAAAACGCACTGTTGCGCGGGCTAAATGCCCACGATGCCGAATGGGGAACCGCAGTAGTGATGGACGTAAAAACCGGGGCCATCCGTGCCATTGCCAATTTGGGGCGTGGCGAAACCGGCTGGTGGGAATCGTTCAATTATGCGATTGGGTCATCGGTTGAACCAGGCTCTACCTTCAAAACGGCTACCATGTTGGCACTTTTGGAGGACAATGTGATCAAACTACAAGATTCGATCAACATCAACCACGGTAAAGCACAGTTTTTTGAACAATTGATGGTGGACGCTTCTACGGAAAGTATCGACTTGGACACCATATCGATCCAAAAGGCTTTTGAAATATCTTCAAACGTAGGTATTGCTGGACTGGCTCAGCGTTTTTATGGCTCCGGAAATGGACCAGATCGTTTTATCCGCCGACTCAAACAATTCAATTTGCACTTGCCCTCGGGGGTAGAAGTGGAAGGCGAGGCCAATCCTTATTTGAAAGAAGCATTTAGTGAAACCTGGAGTGGCATTTCACTGCCCTGGATTTCCCATGGCTATGAATTGCGCATCACTCCGCTGCAATTGTTGAATTTTTACAACTCCATCGCCAACAATGGGACGATGATGAAACCTTATTTGGTGTCTGGAACCCAGCGGTATGGCGAAATTTTGGAAGAATTCCCGCCAACTGTAGTGAAAAGGCAGATCGCCTCTCCTAACTCGATTAAACTCATTCGCGAATTGCTGGAGGGTGTAGTCAATGATGGTACGGCCAAAAAATTAAAAACAGACGCATATAATTTTGCAGGTAAAACGGGTACTGCGCAGATCAATTACAAACGTACCGGAAGCAACATCCGCATTGGTGGTTACCGGGCTTCATTTGTAGGGTATTTCCCTGCCGAAAACCCGCGCTATTCCTGTATTGTCGTCATTCATCGGCCACGTAAAGCCGGATTTTATGGTTCAGATGTAGCTGGCCCCATTTTCCGGGAAGTGGCGGATAAAATTATGGCGACAGGCACCAATCACCAAACTCCGGTCAATTTCGCCGAGCGGCCTGTGATGAAAAACGAAGCGCTCCCCGGGCTGGATGCTGGCTCCTCCGGAGACTTGCGCACGGCCATGAAGTACCTGGATTTGCCATTTTTTGGGCGTCCTGGAACTGAAATGGCGGTAATCCGCACCCATTCCGATTCCATCCTTTTTCAGGATCGGGTCTTGACGGAGCGGGTGGTGCCGAATGTGTTGGGAATGACTCTGAGAGATGCACTATATGCCCTGGAAAATGCCGGGCTGAAGGTTCGACTCAATGGGGTAGGGAAGGTGATCAGTCAATCGATACCGCCCAATTCCAAAATACGTGGACAGACGATATCAATCACCTTGCGATGAAAGAAGACATGGGACAGCCTAGCAAAACCCTAAAATCATTGCTGCAAGGACTAAAACCGTTGCAGATTTTGGGTTCGACGGACATCGCAATTGAGGAAGTGATTTTTGATTCCCGCAAGGCGGGCCCAGGTAAATTGTTTGTAGCCGTAAAAGGAGTGCAGGTGGATGGCCACCAGTTTATTCCTCAGGTTGTACAAGCCAACACCCGCGCCCTGATTGTGGAAACGATACCGGAAAACGTTCCGGATCAGGTAACCATTGTGCAAGTTGCCAATTCGGCTCAAGCGCTGGGCTTTCTGGCCTCCGCTTTTTACGAGCACCCCTCCCGCCAACTCAATCTGGTCGGCGTTACGGGGACGAATGGCAAAACCACCACGGTTACTTTACTCTATGACCTATTTAGTGGTTTAGGCTTCAAATGTGGTTTGCTATCGACAGTAGAAAATCGCATCGCCGGCCAGGTGATCGCTTCCACCCACACAACGCCCGATGCCGTAGCCATCAACGCATTGTTGGCCCAGATGGTGGAAGCTGGTTGTGAATATGCCTTCATGGAAGTGAGTTCTCATGCGGTCGACCAAGGTCGTATCGCTGGGCTGGACTTCAAAGGGGCCATTTTCACAAACATCACCCATGATCACCTGGATTACCATAAAACGTTTGACAACTACATTCGCGCCAAAAAAGGCTTCTTTGACCAATTGTCAAAACAAGCTTTTGCCTTGGTCAATGTCGACGACAAACGGGGAATGGTGATGACCCAAAACACCGTAGCGACAGTTTACCGCTACAGCCTGCGGCAAATGGCCGAGTTTCGGGCCCGCATCATCGAGAACAGCCTAACGGGGCTGCATCTGGACATTGACAATCAGGAATTTTATGGCCGTCTGATCGGTGAGTTCAACGCCTACAACCTCCTGTCCGTATATGCCACGGCAATTTTGCTGGAACAGGACAAAGTAGACACCCTCACCCAACTGAGTCAGCTCAAAGCGGCGGAAGGCCGCTTCGACTACGTACTCGACGCCAAGCGCAAGGTCACCGCAATCGTTGACTATGCCCATACGCCGGATGCTTTGGAAAAAGTGCTGGAAACCATCCAAGCCCTGCGCAAAGCAGATTCCAAAGTGCTGACCGTAGTCGGTTGTGGTGGCGATCGGGATCGGACCAAACGGCCCACCATGGCGAAAGTGGCTTGTCAATACAGCGATCAGGTGATCCTGACCAGCGACAATCCACGCTCGGAAGAACCCGAAGCCATCATCCGCGAGATGGAGGCTGGCGTTCCAACCGAGGCACGCCGCCAGGTGCTGAGCATCACCGACCGCAAGGAAGCCATTCGTACAGCTTGCCGTTTGGCGCAAAGTGGTGATGTTGTGTTGGTTGCGGGCAAAGGCCATGAAAAATACCAGGAAATTAAAGGGGTGAAACATCCCTTTGACGATAAGGAAATTCTGAACGAAGAATTTTCGCATTAGCTTATTTAAACAACAAGCTAAAATTGAGGCTTTGTGGATAACTCTTGCGCCACCAAAAGTGGAAAGCAGGGGAGAATTGCTATTTTTGCGGCTTTAAAAGTAAATAGGGTGTTTGCCAGTTGATTCAAAACCAACTGGATCCTTACAATCATCAAGAATTATGCTGATTAACTTAGTCGATTGGCTTAAAGCCAATTTTGGGCACTTTCTAGGCTCTGGTTTGTTTCAGTACATTACTTTCCGGGCCGGGGTAGCAATCATTCTTTCCCTGATCATTTCATTGGTGTTGGGCGGACGGATCATCAAGTTTTTGCAAAAGCAACAAATTGGTGAAACGATCCGTGATCTCGGCCTAGAAGGGCAGACCTCCAAAAAAGGTACCCCTACCATGGGCGGGGTGATCATCATTTTGGCTATCCTGATCCCTTGCCTCCTGATGTCCAAACTCGACAACATCTACGTCATCATTATGGTGGTTACAACCTCCTGGATGGCGATCATTGGTTTTGTCGACGACTACATCAAGGTCTTTATGAAAAATAAAGAAGGCTTGAGTGGGCGCTACAAAATCATCGGCCAGGTAGTACTGGGTATCATCATTGCTACAGCGATGATGTTCAACCCCGACATCAAGGTGCGGATGGAAACCAATGCGGCGTTAGAAGCAGGTTTGGCAGAGTCGGATCGAGTCAGTAGTTTCATCTATTCTGAAGAACCAGATGGAACTGCAGTGCAAAAAGCGGACTACAAAACCAACGTCACCAACGTGCCTTTTTTGAAAAACAACCACCTGGATTACGCCTGGCTCATGCCGGGTGATCAGGAGTCGGGCAAAAAATGGCTGTGGTTGTTGTACATCCCTTTCATCATCATCGTTGTGACGGCAGTATCCAATGCCGCTAACTTGACGGATGGAATTGATGGCTTGGCAACGGGGGTTTCGGGTATCATTGGCGCGACTTTGGGCATTTTGGCCTACGTTTCTTCCAATGCAATTGCTGCCAACTACCTCAATATCCTGCACTTGCCCGGGACCGAGGAACTGGTGGTTTTTGCAGCTTGTTTGGTGGGCGCTTGTATCGGCTTTTTGTGGTACAATGCCTTTCCGGCGCAGGTATTCATGGGAGACACGGGCAGTTTGACCCTTGGTGGGATCATTGCTGCACTGGCCATTTTGCTCCGCAAAGAGTTGTTGATCCCTATGCTCTGTGGGATTTTTGTGGTAGAAAACTTGTCCGTAGTCATACAAGTGGCCTACTTCAAATACACCAAGCGGAAGTACGGCGAAGGCCGCAGGATTTTCCTGATGTCACCCTTGCACCACCACTACCAGAAGAAGGGGATGCACGAGGTGAAAATTGTGACCCGCTTTTGGATCGTCGGGATTTTATTGGCCGTGATGACCATCATTACCCTTAAAGTCCGCTAGAACCATGAGCCTCGATCAAAAATTGAACATCGCCATTCTCGGCGCAGGCGAAAGCGGCGTCGGAGCAGCAATATTGGCTTTGCAAAAAGGCCACGAAGTATTTGTATCTGACAAAGGTCAGATCAAGGAACAGTACAAAACGGAGTTGAACCAATGGGGGATCTCTTTTGAAGAAGGCACTCACGACCATGAACGCATCCTGGCCGCTGACTTGATCATCAAAAGCCCGGGTATCCCGGATAAAGCACCCCTTTTACAGGAAATTTTCCAAAAAGGGTTGCCAGTCATCTCCGAAATTGAATTTGCAGCGCGGTATACCCGGCATTTTACCATCGGCATCACCGGAAGCAATGGTAAAACGACCACGACCAACCTGATCTACCACCTACTCGCCAAAGCGGGCCTGGATGTGGTGATGGGAGGGAATGTAGGCAAAAGTTTCGCCCGAATTGTGGCCGAACGCGATTATCCCTACTACGTGTTGGAACTGAGTAGCTTCCAATTGGAAGGCATTCAGGAATACCGCCCGGACATCTCGATGATTCTGAACATCACGCCCGACCATTTGGATCGTTACAACTACCAATTGGAGAAATACGCGGCAGCAAAGTTCAACATCGTTCGAGCCCAACAAAACGGGGATACTTTTTTGTACAATGCCGACGACCCCAATGTGGGCGGGCAGCTACAAAAGTACCCCACCCAGGCTAATCCGGTAGCCATTTCCTCCAGCATGACGGAGGGTACTCGCCTTAAAGTTGGCGGGTTTACATTTGAAATGAGTACAACTCCATTGATGGGGCAGCACAATTACATGAACGCACTGTTTGGAATCCAAACCGCGCTTCAACTGGGCCTTGCGACCGCTGTAATCCAGGAAGGTTTGAACACCTTCGTGAATGCGCCCCACCGACTCGAAAAAGTAGCTACTGTAAACGGTGTAGAATACATCAACGACAGCAAAGCCACCAACGTCGATTCGGTGTATTACGCCCTTCAGGCCATGACCAAACCGACCGTTTGGATCCTGGGTGGCCAGGACAAAGGCAATGACTACGGGCCGCTGCTCGATTTTGTCAAAGCCAAAGTCAAAGCCATTGTGTGCATGGGACTGGACAACAGCAAAATTGTCCAAAGCTTCAGTGGAGTCATCGATACAATTGTGGAAACCGGATCGGCGGAGGAAGCGGTACAACAAGCAGCACAATTAGCGAGTGCTGGTGATACCGTTTTACTTTCTCCCGCCTGTGCCAGTTTCGATTTATTCAAAAACTACGAAGACCGTGGCGAGCAGTTTAAAGCCGCAGTTTTTGGAGTGATGAGTGATGAATGATAAGTGATGAGTGATGGGTTGCCCCTTGCTCGGAGCAAATTCATCACTCATCACTTATCATTCATCACTATTATGAGCGTTTTTGCGAGAATCAGTTCAGAATTACAGGGAGATCGTTCCATTTGGGCGGTGCTGTCCATTTTGGCAGTATTCTCGCTGTTGGTGGTGTACAGCTCCACGGGTACATTGGCCTACGCTAAGGGTGGCGGCAATACTGAGGCATTCCTGGTTCGACAAACGGTGTTTGTAATGGGAGGTTTGTTGATCACCTACTTTTGCCACACCTTTAATTACATGCGCTTTCACCGCGCGGCGCCTTATTTGTTTTTCATTGCATTACTCTTACTGTTTTATACCCTGTTTTTTGGCGCCAACATCAACGACGCCCGGCGCTGGGTTGCCATTCCCTTTACTGGTTTGACTTTCCAAACCTCGGATTTTGCCAAAATTGCTTTGGTGATTTACGTGGCCCGCTCCATTTCTGCCAAACAGGATTACATCAAAGACTGGAAATCGGCCTTTATCCCGATCATCGTACCCGTACTCATCATTTGTGGATTGATTGCTCCAGCGGACCTTTCCACTGGTGTTTTGCTGTTTTTTACCTGCCTGATGATGATGTTCGTAGGGCGGGTTGATGTGCGTTTTATCATTGCCCTTTTGGTGTTGGGACTGATCGTTTTTGCACTCCTGATCTTTTCAGCAGATGCTTTTCCCGGATTTATTCGGGTAGATACCTGGTCTTCGCGGATTCGGGATTTTGTGACCAACCCAGATGGAGGTTATCAGGTGCAACAAGCCAAAATTGCCATCGCCAACGGTGAATGGCTTGGCGTAGGACCTGGCAACAGCATTCAACGCAATTATTTGCCTTCTCCCTATTCGGATTTTATTTACGCCATCCTTTGTGAAGAATATGGCGTGATCGGCGGGGTAATTGTGATTTCGATGTACATCGTACTCTTTTTCCGCATTACCCGTCTGGTGACCAAAAGTTCCAAAGCCTTTGGAGCGATGGTAGCCCTGGGTTTGGGAATATTACTGATCACACAGGCTTTTGTCAATATTGCTACTGCACTACACTTGATTCCAGTGGCTGGGGTTACGCTACCCATGGTGAGCCGAGGAGGGACGTCCACCTTGTTCACCTGTATTGCTTTTGGGATTATTCTTAGTGTGAGCCGATTTGTAGAACTAAACGAAGCAGACTAAAGATTATGGAAAAAAATAGTGCACCAAGAATCATCATCAGCGGCGGCGGTACCGGGGGACACGTGTTCCCGGCGATTGCCATTGCTGACGCGATTGTGGCAAAAGTGCCCGGTGCGCAGATTCTTTTTGTGGGTGCACAAGGAAAAATCGAAATGGAGAAAGTGCCCAAAGCCGGGTACCCGATCGAGGGTTTGTGGATCAGTGGATTCCAACGCTCTTTGTCACTCCGCAATTTGCTTTTTCCAGTAAAATTGGTGTACAGTTTGCTCAAGGCCCGCTCCATTGTGCGCAAGTTCAAGCCACAAGCAGCAGTAGGGGTTGGTGGTTACGCCAGTGGACCACTTTTGGACATTGCCACCCGCAAAGGAGTACCTGCCCTGATTCAGGAGCAAAACTCTTACGCCGGGGTGACCAATAAGTTGTTGAGCCAAAGGGTGCAAAAAGTATGCGTGGCTTACGAAGGTATGGAGCGCTTTTTCCCGGCGGACAAAATTGTCCTCACCGGGAATCCGGTGCGCCGGGCAGTGGCCCAGGCTACTGATGCTGGTGCAGCGCGTACTCATTTTTGCCTGGAAGCCAACAAACCCACCTTGCTGATTTTCGGTGGGAGTTTGGGAGCCTTGTCGATCAACGAAGCAATGGCGCAAAACACGGCTTTTTGGCAAAACAACCCTGAAATCCAAGTGCTTTGGCAATGCGGGGGAAGCCACTACGAGAAATACCAAAACTGTGCAACGGCACAGTTGCCTAATGTAAAACTAATGGCCTTTATCGACCGGATGGATCTGGCTTATGCCGCAGCAGACGTCGTTTGCTCACGCGCAGGTGCCCTTACCATCTCGGAATTGTGCCTAGTAGGGAAACCCGCCATTTTGGTGCCTTCACCCTTTGTAGCGGAAGACCACCAAACGAAAAATGCCCAGGCCTTGGTGGATAAAAATGCCGCGATCATGGTCCGCAATGCGGATACAGTCTCTGCACTTTTACCCACAGCCCTGGAACTATTGCAAAACGAAACCAAACGCAACACCCTTGCTCAAAATATCCTGGCGCTGGCGAAGCCAAATGCTGCTGAGGAGATTGCGGAGCAAGTACTGAGTCTAGTTGAGGGAGGTTGAGAAGGTTGAGGAAGGTTTAGGCTACCGCAGCGACATAGTCAAAATCGCTGCGGCAGCCTAAACCTCCCTAAACCTTCCTAAACTTTCTCAACCAAAATACAAGTTATGCTTGACCTTCAAGACATTAAAAAGCTTTATTTCATCGGAATTGGCGGCATCGGCATGAGTGCCATCGCCCGCTATTTCCTGCAACGTGGAGTAGAAGTACATGGTTACGACCGCACTTCCACTGAACTGACCCGCGCGTTGGAAGCTGAAGGCATGCATGTACATTACGAAGAAGATTTGAGCAAGGTCCCAACGGGTGTTGATTTGGTGGTGTATACCCCAGCAGTTCCAACCAGCCATGCGGAGTACCAGCATTTTTTGCAAAATGGTACCCCCATTAAAAAACGGGCCGAAGTACTGGGCATCATCAGCCGGGGCATGAAAACCGTGGCCATCGCGGGAACGCATGGCAAAACAACCACTTCTTCGCTTACTGCTCACTTGTTGCGCAGCACCGGAGTGGATTGTACCGCCTTTTTGGGAGGTATTGCCCGCAATTTTGAATCCAACTACGTGTTGGGTAGCAGCGATTGGGTAGTGGTAGAAGCCGACGAGTTCGATCGTTCCTTTTTGCACCTCTATCCCGATATCGCGTCCATCATGTCGATGGATGCCGATCATTTGGACATTTATGGGGACGAAGAAACCCTGCTCAATACGGGCTTCAAAGCCTTTGCCAAACAGCTTAAACCGGGTGGCACCTTGTGGTTGCAGCACAACTTGCAGCACCATTTTGAGGATGGCACTGCGTACCGCAGCTTCGGCGTCGAAGGAGGGGATTATCAGGCACACAACATTCGGGTAGAAAAAGGTTACTTCGTGTTCGATTATACCAGTCCACAGGGCACGATTGAAGGTTTGCAGATGCCACTGCCTGGACGGCACAATGTGGAAAATGCCACCGTAGCCCTGTCTATTGCGCTGCAACTGGGTGCCAAAGAGGCCGATATTCGCAGTGGATTGGCCGCTTTCCGGGGGGTGAAACGCCGTTTTGAAATCATCTACCGCGATGAAGAAACGGCATTCTTTGACGACTATGCGCACCACCCCACGGAGCTGAATGCGGCCATTGGCGCGGCGCGGGAATTGTTCCCCAACTCCAAAATTACAGGTGTGTTTCAGCCGCATTTGTTCAGCCGTACCCGCGACTTCGCCGACGGTTTTGCGGATGCCCTGGACCAATTGGACGAAATATACTTGTTGGATATTTACCCGGCCCGGGAACTACCGATCCCAGGAGTGAGTTCTGACCTATTGGTAAAACTAATGAAGAACCCCAATGTACACCAAATCAGCAAAGTGGACTTGTTGCCAGCCCTGCAAAACAACAAACCGGAAGTATTGCTGACCCTGGGTGCCGGAGACATTGATACCCTGGTAGAACCGATTGGAAATTGGTTGAACAGTACAAAAAAACAAAACAACCCGAAATAAAATAAACCATAGCATGGCCGAATCGACAAATAGAAACAAGATCACGCGACAACAGCTCAAAGCATTGGCCTGGATGGGCACTCTGCTGGTGGGGGCGATGGTCGTGCTGTCGGCCGTAAACCACCGCAAAAGTTCAGCGGTAAAAGGAGTGGAAGTCGACATCAAACCTTTGCCCAATGGCGATTTGCTGATGCAGCCCGTGGACGTAACCGAATTGATCCACAAAGCCTTTGGTTATGAGTTTCAGTCCCGCTCGGTGCGCAACGTGGAAATTGAACGCCTGGAACAGGTTTTGGAAAAAGACCCTCTGGTGCAAGATGCCGAAGTATACCTGGATGCCCGCGATTTTGTACGGGTAACCGTGACCCAAAGAGAACCCGTAATTCGCATCATCGACAAAGATGGTTGGAATTACTACTTGGATAAAAACGGCATTCGGATGCCCCTGTCCAAACACTTTACCGCTCGGGTGGTAGTGGCTACAGGGAGTATACCCGTGTATGTGCCCGATTTTTTGGAGCGTGAAAAACACTTATTGCGACAATTGTTTTTGCTCAGTAGTGACCTCCGCAAGGACGCATTTTTAAATGCGATGATCGGACAAATCTTCGTGAGCAGCAACGGCGACTTCATTTTGGCCCCACTAATCGGCGACCAAAAGATTGTATTTGGAAAGTACGAAGATGCACAGGAGAAGATCCAGAATCTGAAGATATTTTACCGTGAAGCTATGCCCTACGAAGGCTGGCGCAAATACCGCAGTATTGATGTTCGCTATCGCGGACAGGTGATTTGTAAGTGAAACAAAGGTTTTACTCAGCAACAAATTAATATCCCATTTTAAGGAGACAGGATTGCAGCTAACTTACTGAAAAAACGCTTACACAACCCGCTCCGAATTAACCGCCTACATTCCCATTTTGGTGAAAAGGCCAAATATGAACATTCATGATGGAAACAAATGCTCGCAAATCAGACGTGGTGGTAGCCGTAGACATCGGCACGACCAAAGTATGCGCCATCGCGGGACGTAAGAATCAGCATGGAAAACTAGAGATTTTGGGCGTTGGTAAAGTCAACTCAGAAGGCGTTTTGCGCGGAGTGGTCTCCAACATCGAAAAAACCGTTAATGCTATTTCTGAAGCAGTCATCGCCGCACGTAGAGGCGTGAACGCCAATTTCGATTGGGTACACGTAGGTATTGCTGGCCAGCACATCAAGAGCTTGCAACACCGTGGCATCCTCATGCGCGACAACAATATCGTGGAGATCAGCCAAGAGGACATCGATCGGCTGATCGGAGACATGTACAAACTGGTACTGCCTCCAGGAGACAAAATCATCCACGTCATTCCACAGGAATACGCGGTGGACAACGAACAAGGCATTCTCGATCCCATCGGGATGTCGGGCGTTCGTTTGGAAGCCAATTTCCACATCATCACCGGGCAAATCGCTGCCTCCAACAACCTGTACCGCTGCGTTGAAAAATCCGGCTTGCGGGTGGCCAACATGACCTTGGAGCCCATTGCTTCAGCCATGTCGGTACTCAACGAAGAGGAGCGGGAAGCTGGTGTAGCGCTGGTGGACATCGGTGGCGGAACCACCGACATCACCATCTTCCAGGACGGCATCATTCGCCACACGGCAGTGATTCCATTTGGAGGTAACGTGATCACCAAAGACATCAAGGAAGGCTGCACGGTGATGCCCCAACAGGCTGAAAAACTGAAGGTTAAATTTGGTTCAGCCCTGGCCGACGAAGTATACGACAACCGCATCATCACCATTCCCGGGGTGCGCGGTCGTGACCATAAAGAGATTTCGGAGAAAAACCTGGCGCGGATCATTCAGGCGCGGGTGGAAGAAATCCTCGACTACGTGGTATGGGAAATTCGCCGATCTGGCTATGAGCGCAAACTCATTGCGGGGATCGTCCTGACGGGCGGCGGTGCATTGCTCAGCCACATCGAAAAACTCTCCGAATACCACACCGGAATGCCTACGCGTATTGGTCTCCCCATTGAGCCATTGGCGCATGGCTATACTGAGCAACTGAGTAGCCCGATTTACGCCACGGCAATTGGCCTGCTGATGCGGGGCATTGAAGACCGTGAAAAAGGCCGCTTCAACGAACCTGCCATTGAGGCTCCGGTAGCGGTGGAAACGCCCAAAGAAAACCTGAGCACACCCAAAGTGGCCACTGTGGAGGAGGAAGAAGAATCCCGAACAGCACCCGGCGGGCGTTGGATCGATAGTTTATTCAAAAAAACCAAGGAATGGTTCGAAGCGGAACCAGACGCGGATTTATAAACCCAAGAGCATAACTATTAAAGCTCGAAAAATATGCAAGGTATGCTTTTCGATATGCCAAAAAATAAAGGCTCCATCATCAAGGTGTTGGGCGTCGGTGGAGGCGGTAGCAATGCCGTCACACACATGTTTAAGCAAGGCATCGTTGGTGTGGATTTTGCCATCTGCAACACCGATGTACAGGCCATGGAAGCCAGTTCCGTTCCGATTCAAATTCCTTTGGGCACTGAAGGTTTGGGCGCAGGTTCGCACCCTTCACGGGGTAAAGAAGCTTGTGAAAGCTCCATTGACGAGGTGCGCAAATACCTGGGCGAAGGCTGTAAAATGTTGTTCGTGACCGCAGGTATGGGTGGTGGTACCGGTACCGGAGCTGCGCCGATCATTGCCAAAACGGCCCGCGAAATGGGCATCCTCACGGTAGGCATCGTGACCTTGCCCTTCAATTTTGAAGGCCGCCGTCGGGTTATGCAAGGAGTGGAAGGATTGTCGGAGCTGCGCAAAAACGTGGATACGATCATCATCATTTCCAACGATAAATTGCGGCAGATTTACGGCAACTTGTCGGTTTCGGATGCGTTTGCGAAAGCAGACAACATCCTGACCACCGCTGCCAAAGGGATCGCCGAAATCATCACGGTACCTGGTTACGTCAACGTGGACTTCGAAGACGTTCGCACCGTAATGTGCAACTCTGGCATGGCCATCATGGGCACCGCCAGCGCGGAAGGAGACGACCGTGCTCGCCGAGCTGTAGATGAGGCATTGCACTCACCGCTCCTGGAAGAAAACGACATCCGGGGCGCGCGCCACATCCTGCTGAACATCACCTCGGGCCGCAAGGAAGTGACCATGGACGAGATCTTTGAGATCACTGAGTTCGTACAAGAGGAAGCTGGTTATGGCACCGATTTGATCTGGGGTAACTGCTTCGATGAGCGCCTGGGTGACAAGCTCAGCGTAACCATCATCGCTACTGGCTTCAATGCTCCTTCGGTGGATGAAGCTGTGCCTGCTAAGGGGGACCAAAAGATCAAGGTATCTTTGGACGACGACGATGTGCGCCAAAAAAAAGACCTGGGGACTTCTCGTTATGGTCTGAAGGAGATCACTGAATCTGAGCCAGATACCCGCAAGGGCCAAAATACCGTGGAGTTCGACAACATCCGCTCCACCATCGAAAAATACCAGCGCAGCAACAAACATGGGTACGATGAGCCTTTTGTAAAAGAGGATCACGACCGCATGGAAGAGGAGCGCCGCCGCCGCCAGGAAATGGAACAACGCCGCAAAGAACGTTTGCGCAGCGAGATCAATCCACAGAAGTTGAACAGTCCTCAGATGGTCAACAACATGGAGGGTGAACCTGCCTACATGCGCCGTGGCATCCACCTGGACGACGTACCCGCTGCCAACGAACAGGCCTTCTCCCGCTGGACCATCAGCGACGATGAAGAGCTCGACATCTCCGAACGCAATGCTTTTTTAGACGATAATGTTGACTAGCGTTATTGTGACGCTTTAGTCTTTTTTATTTTTTTTGTTTTCCATCATGTAAGCGACACTTTTAAAATGCCTGGCAGGGGGAACCTTGCTGGGCATTTTGTTTTGATGCAAGCATTAATGCAATCAATTGATTATTTTTGTGCAAAGATAAAAGCGTCAATGGCCAAATACTTCAACATCACAGGTACCTGCATCCCCGAGCGTCACTATATGGCCGACGTGTCGACCAAATTGCGTCAGACTTTAGAACTAGTAGAACGTGGAGCGTATTTTATCATCAATCGCCCACGGCAATTTGGCAAAACGACCATGTTGGTGAACCTCCAGCGCTCCCTGGCTCATTCAAGTGATTTTTTTTCCATCACCATCAGTTTTGAAGCGCTGGGCGAGGGGGAATATTCCAGTACGCT
Source organism: Saprospiraceae bacterium (assembly GCA_027488855.1). Lineage (GTDB taxonomy): Bacteria > Bacteroidota > Bacteroidia > Chitinophagales > Saprospiraceae > Haliscomenobacter. The sequence goes on along the minus strand of JAIYAV010000268.1, from coordinate 9,023 downwards.
GCGCTTTGGCCAAGTGTTTTTAGGGCTGCTGAGCCGTGAACTGGCCGCGCAGGGCAATACTGAAGTAGCGGCTTGGCTGGAGCAAAATGCCGAAGAACTTCAGGATTTCTCCAAAATTGGTCGCGTCATCAGCGATCTGGTGCATAAATTCCCAAAAAAGCTGGTGCTGCTCATTGATGAAGTAGATAAAAGTGGCAACAACGAAGTCTTTCTTCATTTTTTAGGAATGTTGCGCAGCAAATACCTGGATGCCTTACGCGGTAGCGGAAGTACTTTTCACAGCGTTATCCTCGCCGGGGTGCACGATGTCAAAACCCTCAAAATTAAACTTCGCCCCGATGCCGCTCAAACCCTGAATTCGCCCTGGAATATTGCTACGGATTTTGATGTAAACATGAGCTTGTCTGCGCCCGAAATCATCCCCATGTTGGAGGAATACAGTAAGGACGCAGGCATTCAGATTGATGCACCAGTGTTTGCAGAGAAGTTGGTGTGGTATACCTCTGGCCATCCCTTTTTGGTGAGTAAATTGTGCAAAATGTTGGCCGAAAAAATCATCCCGGCCAAAGGTGCTAAGGAGTGGGCGCTTGCTGATTTGGAATATGCAGCCAGCGAATTGGTTAAAGAAAGCAACACCAACTTCGACAGTTTGATCAAAAACCTGGAAGGCTACCGCGAACTACAGGACCTGGTTTTTGAACTCGTCATGAATGAAAGGTCAATCACTTACAATATCCACAACCCCGTAATCACCCTGGGTATGATGTACGGGTATTTGGCCAACGGGCGTGGCTTGCGCATCCACAATCGCATTTATGCCGAGTTGATTTACAACTACTTCAGTTCCAAATTGGAAACTTCTTACACTTTTAGGAATGAGAATGTTCCAGTCATTTACCAATTGCCCAATCGCAAATTAGATATGCCCAAAGTGCTGGATCGCTTCCAGCGCTTCATGAAAGAACAGTACAGCAAAAAAGACCGCGATTTTTTGGAGCGCCAGGGCCGCCTGATTTTCTTGGCTTTCATCAAGCCCATCATCAATGGCGGTGGCTACGACTTTAAAGAGCCTGAAATTTCAGAGGAGCGTCGCATCGACGTCGCCATTACCTATTATGCAGAAAAATACATCGTCGAATTAAAAATTTGGTACGGCGAGGCTGCCCACCAGGAAGGCTTGGTACAATTACTCGGCTACCTCGATCGGGTAGGGCTGGATACGGGGTATTTGGTCATTTTTGACCATAGTGAGGTGAAGAGTTGGAAACAGGAATGGATTGAGTTGGATGGGAAGCGGATTTTGGCGGTGTGGGTGTGAGGGAGTGAAAAATGAAAAGCGAAAAGTGAAAAGTGAATAACAATAATCATCCCGTGAATCACCACCTCCACCTCGAACACGTCACCACCCTCAACGCCCTCGCTCCCGGCTACGCCACCGCTATGTTGGAAGCCGCCGTCGTGTGTATGGATGAACAAAACCACTCATCCGGCACAGTCCTCCCCGTCACCATCAACGACAGTGGCGACAAAAGCAACATCCAGGTGAACTGGGCCTTAGAAATCACCGATAACATCCACAAATCGTACCAGGAGCCCAGCCGTACCACCGACTACGGCGCGATGTGTATTGCCGTGCTCCTCAGCACCATTTTGGTAAAAAAATGCAGCGCCGTGGAACCAACCATGGGCAACAATGGTTTTGACTTCTACCTCTGTGATGAAGAGGACGAGTACAATTTCTACCTGGCGCGTTTGGAAGTGTCGGGTATTCGCAAGGAGAGCAAAACCAATACTGTAGAAAAAAGAGTGGCGATCAAAAAACAACAGACCAAGCGATCGGATAATTCCGGTTTGCCAGCGTATATTTGTGTAACCGAGTTTGGAACTCCAAAAGCTTCCTACGTAAAAAAATGATACAAACAGCACGTCAATTGCGCAGTACCCACCGTCAGGCCAACCTCCTGGCTCAGGAAGCTTGGATGGCCAAGGAGAAAGGACAGTTTGATCGTTCTTTGGATTTGTACCAAAAAGCTTACCTGCTGGAAAAAGAAGTGGCTCAAGGGTACCTAGAATTGTTGGACGCTGAGCCAACTCGTTCCATCATTCTCAAAAGTGCCGCCGTTTTGGCCAAAGAATGTGGCTTGTTGCGCGAAGCCGAAAAGTGGTTGAGCCATGCCCTGAGTGGGAACCCTTCGGATGAAATTGCCGCAGAATTGCGCGCCTTGTTCAAAGAAATCAATAAAAAGCACCGCAAAGCCAGTGGAACCGCCAAAGTTGAAAAAGGCATCTTGCGTGTGGTAGAAGGGATTTTGGGCATGGTTGACTCCACCAAACACCGCATCGGGGTGGACGCTGCCGATGGCCGGGTAAAAATCCAGGTGCCGCAGGAAGCCAATGATATGGTGCTGAAATTCATCGACAATCAAGTAAAAGTGACTTACCGAGTAGAAGGGCGGAGGAAATGGTTGAAGCAGATTCAGAAAGCAGGCTAGTTCCTGAGTTGAATCTGCTTTGAATCTTCCGGTTGACAATGCTCCAAATATTCGCTATTTTTATCCAAAATTCATCCATGACAGCATTTCAAGTTCAAAATACTCCAGAGACTTTACAACTCACCTTGGATAAAAAATACTTCAATGAAGATGATTTATTGAGAATCATGAATTACTTAAAGGTAGAATTCTTGGCACGTAAAATCGATTTTGACCAGGATATCGAGGCATTTGGCGAAGAGATCAAAAAAGATTGGTGGAGCACGAATAAGAGTCGATTTATTGAAGAATAGTCCGATAGAGGAAAGGATTTGATCAATTTTTTGAACTGTAGAAAAAAGATACATATGTATTTTTTTGTATTTATCAGCCTATTGCTTTTTACTGGCGCACAAAGACTCAAATCTGGCCAATTCCTCACCGTTACCATCGACGGTGTTACCTGGACCGCCGAAGATGTCCACGTCCCCATTCCCGGCAGCAAATGTCTGGATAGTACCTGTCAACAAGTGCTTTATTCCTGGAAAGAAGCCAAACAACTGGACGAACAACTAACTGGCTGGCGTTTGCCGACCTGGAAAGATTGGCGCAAGGTGGAACGCCATTGTGGTGCTGGCTTGATGGAAGAATACACATCGGTATCAGTAGGCAAAGAAGTCAAAGCCGCCTTGAACATTGCCTCATTTCCTGGCGTTACGAATTCGGAAGGACAGCGCTATAAGGTGGGCGAGGAGAATGTATACTGGGTGAAACCCGCTACCGAAGTAGTGGAAGCAGATGGAACTGTCCAAATCCTTCTAAAGAATTTTTATGGGCCAAAATCGGAAAAGAAGGATCAGATATGGCCTTTTATCACCGATGCAGAAAGTGACCTTAAATGCTCCGTTCGCCTAATTAAAGAAGAATAAAAATCGAGCACCATGACCCTCACATTCATCGGCATTGGCAACGTAGGTTTTGCCCTCGCCAATCGACTACAACACCACGGCCACCAAATCATCATTGCCCATCCGGACGGCAACTCGGATAGCGTCCGTGAGGCACTAGCGATAAATCCCCATTGGACTGTCCAAAACCATCAAGCCGCCATCGATGCGGCCGACGTAGTGTTCCTGGCTACCCCCTTCAAGGTGGTCTCGGAGCTGCTAAGCGGATTACAATTCAAGGGAAAAACGCTCATTGATTGCACGAATCCCGTCGGCCCAGGCGTTTCGCATGGACTCAAAGGTGAACGTTCAGGTGCAGAGGTTGTCCAGGAATTGGCCCCCGATGCCCATGTAGTCAAAGCCTATACGATTTACGGCTACGAAAACCTGGAGAACAGCAGTTTTCCCGAGTACAATGTAAAACCCGCCATGTTCATTTGTGGAAATGATGCCGACGCGAAAGCCCAGATTACCCAACTCAATACTGATCTTGGCTTCGAAACTCTCGATACGGGCGCGTTAAGTCAAGCCCTGTACCTGGAACACATGACCCTGTTGTGGGTAAAAATGGTAAGGATGGGCGGGATGTCGCCGAGGATGGTGTGGAGCGTTTTAAAGGAGAGATGAGAGATGAGAGATGAGAGATGAGAGATGAAAGATGAGAGATGAAAGATGCTACCGCAGCGTTTTTGACGATGACCTTGTCTAAGTCTCTGCGGTAGCATCTTTCATCTCTCATCTTTCATCTCTCATTCCGCTGCTTTAAATTGCTTAAACGCCTCTGTCAACTTCGGCACTACCTCAAAAAGGTCGCCTACTACGCCGTAGTCAGCCGCCTTGAAGAACGGAGCTTCGGGGTCTTTGTTGATGACCACGATGGTTTTGGAATTGTTGACCCCGGCGAGGTGCTGGATGGCACCGGAAATGCCGATGGCGATATAGAGGTTGGGGCGGATGGCGATTCCGGTTTGGCCCACGTGTTCGTGGTGAGGGCGCCAGTGTACGTCGGCAACCGGGCGAGAGCAAGCGGTGGTAGCGCCTAGCACATTCGCCAAGTCTTCCACGATGCCCCAGTTTTCCGGGCCTTTCATACCCCGACCTGCGGATACCACCAGTTCAGCCTCAGGTAATGGCACGATGCCTTCGATTCGACTCACCGATTTTACCTTTACGCGGCTGGCGGGTACGGCAATCGCGAGGGCTTCAACCGGAGCAGCGCTTCCTACTACGGCAGGCTGCAAGGAGTTGCCCATTACCGACAACACCTTCACTTCCGATTTGATTTCATATTCAGCGATGGCTTTCCCTGAGAAAACGCCTTTTTTGACTTTGAAACCACCATCAGCAGTTGGAATGCTGTTGACTCCAGCTACGGAACCTGCACCCAAACGGGCTGCCAAACGGCCGTGGACCGATTTCCCAGTAGAGGTGTGACTGAGCACAATCACTTTGGCTCCCACTTGTTGGCTGGCCTCGGCAATGACTTTGGCATAAATCTGGCTGTCGAATTGGTCAAGGGTTGCATCGGCAACGTGCAATACCTTGTTCGCTCCGTACAAACCCAGATCAGCCGCATTGTGCGCAGTACCCAAGGCCAAGGCAACACATTCGGTGCCGAGTACCTGAGCGGTTTTATATCCGTAAGTAACCGCTTCGAAGGCGGTTTTTTTGAAATTTCCTTTTTGGCTTTCAGCAAATACGAGAACCATGACATATTGTTGAGGAGTTGAGGAGTTGAGAAGTTGAGAAGTTGAGGCTTCCGCGAGTGACTTAGACGCAGAACTTCTCAACTTCTCAACTTCTCAACTTCTCAACTATGATTAAATTACTTTCGCTTCCTCGTGCAAGAGTTTCACCAACTCTTCCATGTTTTCGGGGGCAATCATTTTTACTGCCGACTTGGCTGGTGGCAAGGTGTACTGTACCGTTACCGCTTTGTCCTCAAAAGCAGCGGGTGTCACTACTTTCAGGGCCTTGGATTTGGCCATCATGATGCCTTTCATGTTGGGGATGCGCTGCTCGGCCAGGCCTTTGGCGGCGCTCATCACAAAAGGAGCATCCACTTCCACTTCTTCCACCCCACCTTCGATGTCGCGCTGGATCGTTGCCGTTTTGCCATCGCTGGTATCCAGTTTGGTCGCGTAAGAAACGAAAGGCAAATCCAGGTATTCGGCGATCATGGCACCAATTTCGGAGCCATTGTAATCGATGGTTTCTTTGCCCAGTAGAATCAGGTCGTAACTTTCGGCGCGGGCGTGTTCCGCAATTTGGAAAGCCACATTCAGGGCACTGGGTGGGTTCATGTCGATGCGCACTGCATCGTCGGCACCAATGGCCAAACCTTTGCGGATGACCTGGTCGTTGTCGGCAGGGCCAACGTTGATCAGGGTAACGGTTCCGCCTAGGGCTTCCTTCAATTCAAGTGCGCGTACCAGGGCATACCACTCATCGTAGGGGTTCATGATGTACTGTACCCCATTGCTATCCAGCTCAGTATTGCTGGCGTTGAAAGCGATTTTGGTGGTGGTGTCGGGCGTTTTGCTCACGCAGACCAGTATTTTCATCGAATACGTATTTTTGGCAAAAATGAAGTTTTATTTTAGCTTTGGCAAAGATATGGATTTCGATAGCAAAGCCGAAACTAATTTAGCGAATTTTCGCTAAATTCTCTTTTGTAACTTTTTTAAGGGGCAAAAAGTTCACCCTAACAACAAATCAGTGTTTATGTCCAATAATCGTTTACTTCAACTGTTGGAAATGCAGGAGTCTGATCCAGGGGATACCTTTGTACTGTTTGCGTTGGCGAAGGAGTACGAAGGGCAAATGGATGATTCCGAGGCATTGCATTACTACCAGCAAGTGCTGGAAAAAGACCCGCGTTATGTGGGGGTTTTTTACCACCTCGCCAAGTTGTACGAGCGCCAGGAAGCTTTGTTGGAAGCGGTTTCAACGTATGAAAAGGGCATTGAGGTGGCCAAAGCCGCTGGCGATCAACATGCTTTGGCGGAATTACAGTCGGCGAAATTGAATTTGGAATTGGAACTGTGATTTTTTGAACCATCTAAGACATCAAGGGTTGTCCGCTTTCTAAGGTGCCCTTAGGTGTCTAAGGTGGTTCAATTAAAAACATCTAGTTTGAGAAAAAATTACAAGAGTTAATGTAGAGGATTTTTTGAGCGGCTGCGCCGCTTGTTTTTTCACCACCTTAGACACCTTAGACACCTTAGGTGTTATTCGCCTTCTAAGGTGTTTCAAAAAACCAGCCTCAACAATTCCTCATGAATCTCCCGCCAGTGCGCATTCAAATTCACACTGCGAATCAAAATATCGTGGGTTCCAAAACGGTAGTCAAGCCGGATTGGCTGATCCGTTTGTGGATAAATGAGCATTCCCGTAGCCACCCGCGAACGCTCGTCGCGCTGCTCCTGATTGAGTAAGTAGCTGTACATTTGATATAAGTTGCTGGAAAACAATTTGTCCACCTCAAAACGACTCCCACCCAGCGGCTGCCGATAATACTTGGCGTCGATGATGATTTTTCGATTGGCACTTTCCAATGTAACATCCGTTTCCATGATGGGCAGGTAATTCAAGTGCTGTGGATCCTGTGGGGCTTCCCATTGCCAGCGGATTTGCTCGCGCCTTACCCAATATTCCTGTTGTTCTTTTTGGTAAAAACGAAAAAGGAAAGATTCAAACACGCGGTTCATCTTGCGGTCGTCGCGGCGGAAATCGACAAATTTGAACTGGCCTACGCTTTCGGTTGGCAACAGATTTTCGGCAACGATGCGACAAATGTGCAGCAGGAAATGGTACAAACGTTGGTCGCGCCGCAACTGCACTTGCTGAAAAGCGCGGGGCGTTAGGGTAATCCGTTTCAGCGGTGGAAACATCCGCTGGAGTTGTTGCAATTCGGCTTTGAGGCCTTTATCCACTGCAGGCGTTTGTAACAAATGTTGTACCGTGGCCGCCAGAATTTGATTGCTAGGGGTATCAGCGCTGTATTCATCAAACTGGCAGATGCTACGCCGTTGCCAGAGTTGCTGGGTTTTGAGCGTGGCGCTCAAGTTCAGTTTTCCCTTGATGCCCTCCACCACCTGTTCGAGTTCCTGGTAATCGTGATCCAGGCCCCGTTTGAGCAACACCCGCAGGCCATTGATCAACACCTTGGCAAACAAATCCGGCAGGTTTTTGAACTGTTCGATTTGGATGTTGACCCGCTCGGCTTCGTCCAGGGTATTCCAGGCATAACAGAGTAGGTAGTACAGGTTTTGGATGGGGATCATGGCCGGGCAATTTCCAGGCTTTGGAAAATTTTATCCACCCTTTCCGGCTGATCAAACCACATTTCTTCCAACATCGGCCGAATCTCGTAGCGCAACAAATCCTGATACCACTGCCATTCATCCAATGCAGGGCTGTAGGTGCAAAAATAGCTGTGCCCCAGGCGAAAATCCTTGCCGAGATTGGGGTCGCGGGCAATTTCATCGTTTAGTCGCGGGATTTGTTGGGCGATGAACTGCGCCAATATTGCCGAAATGCCCTGTTTTTGCAAATGATCAACAAAACTTTGATCGTAACAAGGATCGATGTCGATGAAGGCAAAACGCCGCCGCAAGGCATAGTCAATGATGGCCAGAGAACGGTCGGCGGTGTTCATGGTGCCAATCAGGTACAAATTGGGAGGCACAAAAAAATCGGGATCAGTGGCTCGGCTGTAGGTGAGGCGAACGGCGTAGGTTTCGGCGCGTTTATCGGCTTCGATTAGCTGGAGTAGTTCGCCCAAAATTTTACTCAAATTGCCCCGATTGATTTCATCGATGATCAAAAAATAAGATTTGTCAGGGTGGGCCAATGCGGCTTGGCACAATTGGTAAAAAACGCCGTTACGCAATTCAAAGCCCCCATTCGACGCAGGTCGCAAACCCTGCACAAAATCTTCGTAACTGTACGACTGGTGAAATTGAAGCCGCTGAATCTGAGCGCTGTCTTTAAAGCCCATCAAGCCATAGGCCAGTTTGGTGGCCAAAAAGGTCTTGCCTACACCCGGAGGCCCTTGCAAAATGACGTTGCGTTTGCGCTTCAACAAGTGCATCAGGCGTACAAATTGCTCGGTGGGGATGAAGGGGCGATCGGGATCATCTTCATAGCGATAGCGGGGGATAAAGGCAGGTTCATCCGGTTCACGAGCTAGGGTTGGTGCCAAAACATCAGCATTTGGGTAGCTCACGATGTGTTTTTCCGCTTGTGCTTCTGGCTGTAGATTTAATATTTTGTCATTGAACTCAAGAACTTCGCCTTTGATTTTTTCAAAAACAGACTTGATCTCTGCGTAGGATTGAACCACCCAAAGCTGGTTCTCCACCATTTTATCCGAGGTCAATTTTGTTCCAGCCATTTTGCCCGCGGTGCTGATCTGGCCGATTTTTAACAAAAACTGATTGGATTTTAAATGCCCTTGCGGAATGTCCAGATGGATGCTGACACTTGCTGTACTGCTTCCAAAGGGGGAACTGGAGCGAAAATCGCCGATTTTAACCGCGTATTTTTTCAAATGTAAATCTGCGCTCAGTTGTTGGCCAATTTTTTCTAGGTAAGTACGAGT
>JAIYAV010000242.1 GCA_027488855.1 Saprospiraceae bacterium | reverse complement strand
TGAACTTCAACATCTCGCCAGCCTGTCCCTCTGCAAACACCCGCAGATAATACATGCCAGCCGGAAGGGTGCGAACATCCAATTCAGCCTGAGTACTGCCTGCATCCAGGTTTTGGCGCTGGGTGATTTTGCCGTTCAGGTCCAACACCTCAAGGGTGATTTTGCCTGCACCCAATTTATCTCCCAACTGAACATTGAGTAAATCCTGGGTTGGATTCGGGAAGATCGCAGAGCTTTGTAAAGTACCTACCGCATTGCTGCCGCAGCGTTTTACGGTAAAGGCTGCTCCGGGTACATCCAGCCCGGCACAGATGCTACCACCACCTTGTACCAATAGGCTGTTCACATCAAATCCAGTTGTTTGACCCAGTTTCACGATGCTCAAATCGAGCGTAGCCGGGTTGTAGATCAAGGTGTGGATGCGGTATTTGCCTTCGCGGTTCACAAAGAACTCTGGGTTGGTGGTATTCACTGCACGAATAACCAAGCCGTCGCCTTCGGTCAATACCCACAATGAACGGTAGCCGCTCGGGCCACTAGGCTGATGCAAAATGCTCGCCTTCAGTCTGACTGAATTTAGTCCGCTCAAACAGGTGTTGGGCTGTGGTACAATGCGACCGATGTTCACCTGACAAGGGCAATTTCTTACCGTGAAGGGTGCTCCAGCCACATCCAGTGCTGCACAAATGGAACCTCCACCCTGAATGAGTAAGCCGTTGACGTCCACTCCGGTGGTCTGACCAAATTTGACGATACTCAAATCCAAGGTCGATGGATTGTAAACCAGGGTATGAATGGTGAAGCGTCCAGTATCGCGTACTGTAAACAAGGGAAGGCTATTCACTTGCCGAATCACCAGGTTTCGCCCTGAAGTCAGCACGTACAACGAGCGGTAACCTGTAGGTACATTAGGGAACTGACTGATGCTGGCTGCAAGCACTGCCTGACCATCTTGCAGACAGGATGAACTGCCCAGCGCACGCAAAGTGCCAGCAGTAGCTTTGCAACATGCAACATTGGATACTTCAAATTTCGCACCTGCTACATCCAGGGAAGCACAAATTTTGCCGCCCCCCTGAATCAACAGCGAATTGACGTTAAAGCCAGTAGTTACTCCAAGTTTTACAATCCCCAAATCAAGCGTAGCTGGGTTGTATACCAGGGTATGGATGGTGTACTTGCCAGCAGCATTCACGGTAAAATTAGGGCTAGCACCTGCATTAATGATCACCAAACTGTCACTGCGTGTAAGTACGTAAGCCACTTGATAACCCGCAGGTACAATAGGGCGAGAACCTTGTACCGCTCTTAAGTTGGCTGAGCCAGATTGCAAACAACCATCGGTCAGTGGGCGCAAGGTTCCGGCCTTAGCAGTGCAAGCGCAGTTTGTGACGTTAAATTTGGCTCCAGCGACATCCAAGGCGGCACAGATAGAGCCTCCTCCTTGGGTCAGCAAACCGTTCACATCCACACCAGTGGTCTTACCGAATTGTACAATGCCCAAATTCAAGGTAGCCGGGTTGTAAACCAGTGTGTGAATGGTGTACTTGCCCGGAGCCTTTACTTTGAAACTGGGATTTGCACCTGCATCGATGATCACCAAACTGTCACCTCGGGTGAGTACATACACCACTTCATAGCCCGCTGGCACAACAGGATTAGTCCCCCGTACCGCATTTAGCGTGGCTGAATCAGCGTCTAAACAAGCATGAGGCTGTGGGCGTAGGGTTCCAGCAGTAGCGGCGCAAGGGCATTTCTCTACGTTAAATTTAGCTCCAGCGACATCCAGTGCGGCACAAATGCTGCCCCCACCTTGCTTCAACAAACCATTGACCGTTACACCTGTAGTAACGCCGAATCGTACAATCCCCAAATTCAAGGTAGCCGGGTTATAAACCAAGGTGTGAATGGTATACTTGCCAAGTGCGGTGACTTTAAACTCTGGTTTGGCACCAGCGTTGATGATGACCAGGCTGTCGCCACGCGTCAGGACATACACCACCTGGAAGCTATCGGGCACTACTGGAGCAGTACCTACAGTGGCCCGCAAGGTCAGTGTATCCCCATCCAGACAGGCGCGGGTTTCTGAGCGTAGGGTTCCAGCGCTAGCAAAGCAGGGTACCTCACAAGCGCTAAAGCTGAACTTGGCTCCAGCTACATCCAAGGCTGCGCAAATGTTGCCGCCGCCTTGTACGAGTAGACCATTGACGTCAAAACCAGTTGTTACACCTGGTTTGACAATGCTCAAATCCAGGGTACTGGGATTGTACACCAGGGTATGAATCGTGTAATTGGCATCGGGTGTTACGCGAAAGTAGGGAAAGCGGCTTACGCCCTGGATAACCAGGCGATCTCCTTTGGTCAGTACATAAAGCACTTGAAATCCGGTAGGTACACTGGGTGCTACCACCTGAGTGGCCTGCACGGTGTTGCTGGTGCCGATCTGGCACAGTTTGAGGTCGCCCAAACGGCCTACGCTAGCGCGGCAGTTGTTTTGGGCCTGGACTGGGGTAGCGATACTAAAGCAAAGTATGCTTAAAAGAAGACAGTAGGCAAGGCTTCGCCAGCCTCTTGAATTGAGGTGAACTTTCTGATTCATAATGGTTTTGGTTTTTGAAAATATGTACTCTTCTAACTAAAAACAGCAGGGATTGTTGACGGGAAAAAGGGAGAAACAGCATTTTTGTCAGATGTCTGACTTAGGTAGGAAGTTGCTGGGATAAAAATAAAACAAGATTTCATCGATTATTCTTCGTCTAATACTTGATTCATTGCCAGGCTATTGCAATGCAGGAGGCTTTCTTGCAAGGCCGCTCCTTTAGACCGAAAAGGGTCAATTGCTTTGACCAGTTTTGCCCTTAAAAAATAAAGTTCTTCCCGGTTGTACTTTTTGGAACCTTTGACCAAGTCATTTTTGATTAGGGCCGCTTGTTGATTTTGTTTGGGGTTGAACCAGCCATTCAACTCGGAACACTGATGACAAACTCCGTTTTTATTCACCAAGGCGCAGCGGTGGTCAAATATTTCGGTCATGGTTTTCCGGCCATCTTGTAACAAATATTTGATTACACCTTCCGTCTTGTCCAGAATGACGCAAATTTCGGCCACTGAAAAATCATACACGTCTTTCAGTAGGACAGCAATTTGGTTTTCAATGGGGAGATTTTTGCCAATACAGGTGAAGCAGGTATCAATGTGCTCATTCATCTCATACCTTGCATCCGCTGAGCTTTCGTGAACCTGTACAAGCTTGGCGCGTAAAACTTCATTTTCCAATACCAATTTTTTGGCTTGTTCACTCACATCTGCTGTCCAGCGCTTTTGCCTTTGTAAGTAATTGTAAGCGAGGTGGGTAGCAATCTGGAAAACCCAGGTTTTTAAAGATGACTCACCCCGGAAGGTGGACAATTTGTCAAATGCCTTGATGAAGGTATCATGCAGGATGTCTTCCGCATCATTTCGATTGGCTAGCAGGCGGTATAAGTAGGATTTTAATTGTGCTTGAAATCCAACAAAAAGATCCTGGAATGCATTGATGTCACCCTGCAAGGCCTGTTTTAAGGTGGTGTCTTCCTTCATTGTATGAATTGTTTAAACGTTTGAAAGCTGGGTGCAACCAATTGCCTGCACCAAGCTTGAACCAATACTACCTGGTTTTTAACGAGGGACCAATACTACTTTACCCGTCGTTTTGCGTGCTTCGATTTGACGGTGAGCTTCCGCAGCATCTTGCAATAAGAACGTATGCGGAGTGGAAATATTCAATTGCCCTTGAACCACCATTCCAATTACTGCGCCTAATGCTTCTTGCCAAACAGCAGTTTTATGGGTGATGAAATGCGCCAAATTAAAACCAATTTGACTCAGGTTTTCATCCACAAAAAACTCAGGATGAATCGTGCCCTGGATTCCACTGGCGCAGCCATAAATGATGAGCTGCCCGCCAGGAGCCAAAGATTTTACGGTTTGATTGTAGACCTCGCCGCCTACCATTTCAAAGGCAAGATCTAACCCTTTTCCATCATTTTGATCTCTCAGCTCCAGGCCCCAGTTGGGTTTCGAGTAGTTGATGAGCACATCAGCGCCGTTTGCTTTGGCCACTTCCAATTTTTGATCTGAACTGCTCGCCGCAAACACTTTGGCACCCTCCATTTTAGCCAATTGCACCAACAAAGAACCAACCCCTCCTGCCGCTGCGTTGATCAATACGGATTTCCCTTTTACCTCTTTGGCTACCTGTGCCATCATCAATTGGGCGGTAGAACCTTGCACAAAAATAGCCGTTGCTGCTTTGGCATCCAAATGTGGAGGGATGGGTACGCAATATTGGGCTTGGGCAGTCACACATTCGGCGTAGCCCCCACCAAAAGGAAGGATCGCCAGCACTCTTGTTCCCACAGTATAAGGCGCGGTAACACCTTCCCCCAATGCAATGATTTCGCCCACTGCTTCCGAGCCCAACACATAGGGTAGGGGAGTAGGCATAAAATACTGGTTGCGCCTGCGCAGGGTATCGGAATAATTTACACCGATGGCTTCTGTTTGAATGATGACTTCGCCTGGGTTGGGTTGGGGAACGTTTGCTTCCACCACGGTTAATACCTCTGGGGCGCCATAGGCGCTGATGAGTACTTGTTTGAATTTGTTTGTCATACTGTCTAAATTTTGATTGATGCAGTTGTGACAAACGAGGGAGTCGAAACGGATGAAAAAGTTTAACTTTTTTTGGGCCTAAATTGGGATTAAAACTTCAACGAGCAATTATTTTTTGATTTAACTTTATCGTACGAATATTGCGGAGCCTCTATCACTTTGACCAAGATGAATTTTGGTATGTCCTTAAGGAACAGGAATGAAATGAATTTGCAAAATTGAACCTCTCTTATTATGCACCCCAAAGCGACATGATTGAAAACGGATGCAACGGACTAAACGAATGGGAACGGACTTTGACTCGCCTTTGGCTCGTCCTTATCCGCCGCAGGCGGAATAAAAATCCGATTTTGTCCGTTCCATCCGTTTGATCCGTTTTGCCATCCTGTCGCTTTGGTTGAATAAAGAAGAATGGAATGGATTCTTTCACGATGAAAACCATCTTTGATGCAATCAAAACACCGAGAGACCTACTGGCTCAACGTGTCTGAAGACATTGTTTCAGTAGGTAAAACAGTCTCCATAACCTATTCAAGCCCAATGGAGACGGCAACAATCTGCCCTTGTTCATCCACATACTCAAGATTGATGATGTCTTTTGAGGTGTACTCGCCCATCATCAGCTCACAGTCAAGCGTAGGTGTTCTTTTGGAAAAGTCAACCCCTTCGATGCGCCGGATTTTGTAGCCATTCTTTAGACCAAGGCGGGCTGCTGGGGAGTCGTTCCAAATCATGCCGATGGAGTAATGGTCTTCTTTGGGAACAATAATTAGTCCTTGTGCAATGACAAATTGTTCGACTTCGATTCGAGTTTTTCCTTCGTAGCCTTGAAAATAAAATTGTTGGTGCAGGTAGTCCACAGTAATGATCCCATATTCACCAAGACCGATTCCAACCCTACTGTCGGTTTGCTCCTTCCCAGGAATGGAGTTGGTATTTAATAGATGGGTATTTCCAATACCAATGGTATCAAAACTAAAGAGCCTGAACCATTGTATTTGCTGAGAATCGGTTATTGACATTGCCATTTTTCCTTCTCCAACATTGATCAATCGAGCGACTTGATTTTCCAACGGAATGGCCGAGTCTTCTTTAGAAATACAAACTACCTCTTCATCACCTGTATCAAAGAGGGCTGCAATTCGGTGGCCCTTGCCCAAGGAGAGTTCGATGTACGGATTGCTTTGTTTTTTATTCAGTGCAAGGGGTGTTTTGGAATGTTCTTTTAAGTCCAGTTTTTTCAGTTCATTGCTCAAAATCAATTTTCTTGCCTGCAAGTCGATTTGTAGGATGCAGTTCCGAAAGGCATTGCTTCCAATTATTCCAGCTACCCCCCAGCATTTTAGTATTCTATCGGTTTCTTCGGGCAATACAAAAGCCGGAATATTCCTGAATGTAATTTGCCCAAGATTAAAGGATTTTAGCTTAATTCGGCCTAAATGAACAACTCCACCTACCGCATCGGTGAGTTTTTCATTATGGCTTATCTTGGCATCCATTTCCTGATGCAGATCTTCAGATATTGCACATGGTGCTCCAGTATCTAAAATAAAATTCTGTAGTTTGCCCCCGATCTCAAGTGGTACAACTATTTTCCCATTAATGAATTCAATGGGGATGGTATCATGAAAAACCATGGGAAATACCTTACCTTTATTCAGCGTGTTCTGCGCTTGGAGGACACTATATCCAAGGAGGATGAACAGGATAAGCAGCAGTCGATTGATCATCTTTAATTGGATTTTGGTTTGCAAATATTTTTACTAAAACTTTACTGTTTTCGATACTTCAGATTGTACAATTGATTATTTATTTCAACATTTTTATTCCGATTCTGTTCTTCTGAATAATAAAAACACTGATTCCCAATGAAATTATTAACCCTCCACGATTTTCCCCTCCAAGCTTTCGACAAGCTGCGCTATGCCGACACCGATCGCCAGGGCCACGTCAACAATGCCAACTTCTCCACCTTCCTGGAAACCGGACGGGTGGAGTTTTTGTACCACCCAGAGTTGCCCATTTTGCAGGATGGCTTTAGTTTTGTCATTGCGGGACTGCACTTGAATTTTATCGAAGAAGTAAGCTGGCCAGGGCGGGTGGATATTGGTACCGGTGTGCTGAAGGTTGGCAATAGTTCAATCACCCTTTATCAGCAGCTTTTTCAGCATGATAAATGTGTCGCCAGTGCGGAAACGGTGATTGTGCAAGTGGACGACAATAGCCGTAAAAGTGCTCCGCTTGGTGCTGTAGCAAAGGAGAAGTTGGACCGCTGGAAAATTGAGCCTTAGAACATCTGTTCAAACCCTGCGTTTATCCCCGTTTTCCTTCATTCCTGTAAATTGAATATTAACCCTGCTCTACATTCGGTATTTTGGGATCATCAAAAAGACGCCAAAATGTTTGCATTCACTAGGATTCTATTTGCCGCCATTGTCAGCTCACTGCTATTGACTTCTTGTCAATTGGGGCGCTTTGTTTTTTACAACTTTGCCGACATCAACGACCATAAAAAATTTCAGTCGAGACCATTGCAAAAGGGCGCTGATACATTTAGCTTTCCTAAGGCTAGTAGGGGTAAAGTCCCCAAAGAAATTTACAATGGTCCGTTCGACCAGTACCTTGAGGACCATAAAACGGTAGCATTTTTAATCATCAAAAACGATACGATTCAATACGAAAAGTACTTCAAAGCTTATGATCAGGAAAGTATTGTACCCTCCTTTTCAATGGCAAAATCGGTAACTTCCATTTTAATCGGATGTGCCATCGACGAGGGTCTCATTCAATCGGTTGACGAGCCAATTACGAAATACATACCCGAGTTAAACAAGGATGGATTTGATAAGGTGACAATCAAACATCTGTTGCAGATGACCTCTGGAATTCGCTTCAATGAAAGTTACGCCAACCCTTTTGGGGATGCCGCCTCCTTTTATTATGGACTCAACCTCAGGAAACAAATTGGCAAAATGAAGCTAAAAAGCGAGCCCGGAAAACAGTTTGAGTACATCAGTGGCAATACTCAGCTATTGGGCTTGATCCTGGAGCGTGTGCTGAAAGGAAAAACAGTCACCCAATATTTGCAGGAGAAATTATGGACTCCACTCGGAATGGAATATGACGCAAGCTGGAGCATTGACCGAAAAAAGGATGGCCTGGAAAAGACATTCTGCTGCTTAAACGCTAGAGCCAGGGATTTTGCCAAAATAGGACGACTGTATAAAAACAAAGGCAATTGGAATGGCCAGCAAATTGTTTCGCAAAAATGGGTGGAAGCATCCACAAAATTGGACACCTCGAATGGTAGTGTCAAGTACTATCAATACCAATGGTGGTTGCCAACCCCTGGTGAAGACTTTATGGCGGAAGGAATACTGGGCCAATTTGTATACGTAAATCCAGCTAAGGATTTGATCATCGTGAGACTTGGGAAGAATGAAGGGAAAGCAGATTGGTGGACGATTTTTACTGCTTTGGCCAAAGTCTATTAGTTTTAGACAAGCTTTTAGCGCGAATTCATTTTTTATGCACAAAACTAAGATCTATTGGCTTTGCCAAATCACCGGATGGTTGGGCATGGTGGCCATCGAAGTCATCAACTTTACCTTTTTTATTATTGGCAAATTCAGCCTTGAGTACTTGTTGTTTTTTCTGTCTTTTGCCTTTGTGGGGGTTGTACTTACGCATGGCCTTAAGTTGCTGTTGGCTAGATTGAATTTTTTTCAAAACAATTCTACATTCAAGATTTGGCTGGGTTCTCTATTGTATACCTTGGCCCTATCGCTGCTACTGACCTGCGCCAACATTGGCATCAACACTGCACAGGGAGTCCCTTTGAGTGAACAGCTTACGCTCATCAGCTTGTTGGGCCTCACCCTAAACTGGATGCGCTACGTCGGCGTATGGGTGATCATTTATTTTTTGTACAAAATCATGGACATCAATGCGGCGCTCAAACAGGAGAAATTAAGTGTGGAAACCTTGGCCAAAAGTGCCGAATTAGAGCTTTTGCGCTCCCAGCTCAATCCGCATTTTTTGTTCAATGCCCTCAACAGCATCAAAGCCCTGGTCAGTATTGATCCCGAAAAAAGCCGGGAGGCCATCGTGGTGCTGGCAGAATTGCTGCGCTTTACGCTGAATTACGGCCAGGAAAAGGAAATTGCGCTTCAAACAGAAATCGAAGAAGTCCAAAAATACCTGCAACTGGAGCAAATCCGCTTTGGTCCTAGCCTAGAGGTGGAATGGCAACTCGATGATCAGGTACGTCATCAGGTGATTCCCCCCGGCACGTTGCTGACTTTGGTAGAAAACGCCATCAAGCACGGCCAAGCGAACGATCGAGGGATCATTCAGGTGTGGATCGATCTCAGGTTGGAACACAATAGTATCTGCATTGAAGTAGCCAACTCGGGCAGTTGGCAACCCGATGAGGCGCATCGAGGCGTAGGCCTGAGGTTGATTCAGCGTCGCCTGGAAGCCATTTATGGCCAGGCTGCTGATTTTACGCAACAACAAAAGTCTAATACTGTATTGATTCGAATCAACTTACCCAAACGATTGCCATGAATTACACCGCCTTAATCGTTGAAGATGAATACCTGGCCGCCGAAGAACTGCGGAAAATGCTGGCCGCACATCCCGAGGTAGAGGTCTTGGGCATTGCCGATGCACTGCCTGCGGCTATCGAGCAAATTCAACGGCTCAAACCCCAGTTGTTGTTCCTGGACATCAACTTGCGTGGAGCCTCCGGCTTTGATTTGCTCGAACAATTGGATGAAGCCCCATTGGTCATTTTCATCACTGCCTACGATCAGTATGCCATCAAAGCTTTTGAAGTGAGTGCCCTGGATTATTTGCTCAAACCGATCAACCCACAGCGTTTGGCCGAAGCCATCGAAAAGATCAAAAAGCAACTCCTGCCAGAAGAGGCCAATCCAACGAGATTAAGCATCGACAAACGCATTTTTATCAAAGACGGCGATCAATGCTTTTTTGTACCCCTTGCAGAAGTATTCCTCATCGAAAGTGTGGGCAATTATGCCCGGATCTATTACGGCAACAACAAGCCACTCTTGCACAAATCGCTCAATTACTTGGAAGAAAAACTTCCCAACAGCCACTTTTTTCGCGCCAATCGCCAGCAAATTCTCAACATTGAGTACATCCAAAACATCCAGACTTACTTCAATAATACGCTTATGGTGGACTTGCCAGAAGGGCGTAGGGTAGAAATCAGCCAGCGCCAATCGGTTAAGTTTAAGGAACGTATGGGGGTTTAAATCGGCCCCAATGTATCCTTTGTTGCGCTCATCACCACATTCCTGCATTCCTGTAAATTGAATTTCCTGCCTTTTCCAAATGCCACATTTTTGAGTCATCAAAACGATACCAAAATGTTCGCATTCACCAGTGATACCCTCTTTTGGAAAGGCCAAACCAATCATTTTCAACTCTTCAGTGGGGAGGAACTGCTCTTGGATTTACTTTTTTTGAAATCCGGCGAGCAAGAGTGCCGCATCAACGGGCGCAGCTTTTTCTTTGAACGCACTGGTTTCTGGAATCCCATTTATCAGGTAAGCCAGGATGGTACCCAGGTGATGCGCATGCAGCATCAATTTTGGGGGAGCAAAGCCTTCATTTCTTTCCCGGCATTGGATGAGCTCCTGGAAATGCGCTACCAGAACGATCCTCAACTCAGCCTGCTCATCAGCAAAGGCACTGAGCAAGTCATTCGTTACTCCTTGCAGCTTGGCCTACAAAAGCCCCCCTTCCGCATTGAACTGGGCAATTTTATGCTGGAAGTAGATCATTTGTTGTTGCTCCTGGCCCTCTGCTTTATCCTGACCAAAGACATCGTCAGAGAATACCATGGGGCGCAAGACGAGTTGCTCTTCATGCTCTTGGCTGCGGCTTGATTCCTGCTCCATTTTTCACTTCAAATCACCCGACTATGAAGTTTTATTGTGTTCTGTTGCTGTGCTTGTGCGCAGCCTATCTCCCTGCCCAACAACAACAGTGGCAAAAACTCAACACCGAGCCTTACCCGGGCAAACAGGACGACATCTGTTTTGTCTCCCCCCAACTGGGCTGGTACGTCAATGGTTACGGCCGTATCTACCGCACCCGCGATGGTGGCCAAAGCTGGGAAAAACAATTGGAACAAAAAGGTACATTTTTCCGCTGTGTTGCTTTTTTGGACAGCTTGCGTGGGTTCGCGGGTACGGTTGGTACGGATTATTTCCCCAATGTCACCGATACCATTCCCCTTTACCGCACCCTGGATGGAGGCAAAACCTGGGCACCCGTCGCTTACCAAGGCCCTTACGTCAAAGGACTCTGCGCCATCGACATCGTCAAAGAGCAATTCATCAACCATGGCAATATCGATTACAAATACCACATCTATGCCGTAGGTCGGGTGGGTAGCCCCGCCATGATGATGGTCTCGCATGACGATGGCAAAACTTTCACTTCTAGCGACCTGAATGCAGCGGCGAGTATGCTTTTCGACGTCAAAATGTTCAACACCAAAGAAGGCATCGCTTGCGCAGCCTCAAATGCCGATATAGCCGAATCCAACGCCTTGATCTTGCACACCAAAGATGGGGGCAAAACCTGGAACAAAGTCTTCCAATCCAGTCGCCCTTTTGAAACCACCTGGAAAGTGTCGTTTCCTAGCCGCAAGGTGGGCTACGTCACCATCCAATCCTACAACCCGGATCCCAATGTAAAACAACAGCGCGTGGCCAAAACCACCGATGGGGGCCTGAGTTGGCAAGAACTCAACCTAGTGGAAGACCCACAGGCCCGCGAGTTTGGCATTGGATTCCTGGATGAGCTACACGGCTACGTTGGCACGATGAGCACTGGCTTTGAAACCAAAGATGGGGGCCAAACTTGGTCCAAAGTTGACCTGGGGCGTGCGTGCAACAAAATCCGCATTTACCAGGAGAAAAGCCAGACTTATGGCTACGCCATCGGGGTAAACGTGTTTAAGCTTCAGAAAAGCCCCGAATAGCTCATTCCTCTAACATTAATAGCAAAAACCAAAAACATGCAAAATCTAATTGTTGGCATTTGTATCGTCCTTGGCCTCTTTGTTGGCATGAGTGTGCAGGCACAAAGTGAAAGCTGGGTGCAAACCGATCTAGGTGAAGGTGTTTCCATCAAATACCCTCAGGCGCCCAGCAAACGCGAGATGGATGGTGGCATCACCTTGTTTCGCTTAAAAACCGCCGACAGTTTGTCGGTACTCACCGTGCTTGTTCGTGATTTAAGCTCTATGGGGATCAGTGCTGAACAGCTGAGCGAAGCTGCAAAAACCACAGAGTTTTGGGATCAACTGCAGAGTAGTGCTTTGCAATCGATTACCAATTCTAAATTGCTTAAAGCAGCGCGCATTCAAGTCAACGACCAACCTGCACTGGCTCTTGACCTCGAATTTCCCAGAGAAGGAAAGGTCAATATCATAAGCCAACTGATCTTTGTAAAAGGGATAAAAAGCTACACGGTGAATTTCAATAGCCTGGAACAAAAAGGTGATCCTGCGGTGAAGGAGGCCTATTTCGCTTCTTTAAAATTTTAATTGTTCAGTTCAATAATTACCAGACTTCCATTCCCTAGGGGCGTTAAAAAAATAAGTGCTTCATTTTGCCAAAGGATTAGATGAGTAAACGGTTCATTTTAAGTGTCTTATCTAATCCTTTGGCTCAGAGAAAATGAACACTTATTTTTGCCCCACTACCTATGGTTTGCAGCGCTATTTTTGATGGTGCTGTGGGCTTTTTGTTTTGGACATTACGGCCTTCAAAAAAAAGCTTAGAGGTACCGTAGTCCTCTAAGCCATTGGATTGAAAACAAGTAATACAACTATAGTAGAAAAAAATGAGTCGCTTATTGTCCTTGCCCCAGTGAAAAAGCTGGCTTGCCATCAAAGGCGTAGAGGTTCTCCGTTTTTACGACATCAATCTCATGTTTCATGGCATTGATGAGCAAGGTGATGGTATCGTTCTTGATGAACTTGCCTTGCTGACTCTGATACCGGCAGCGCCAGTGGTCGGTGCAGAAGGTCTCTTCAAATCCTTCTGGCCAAACCTTGATGCCGCGATTGGTGATCATCTTCAACTTGACCTCCTCTACTTCGAGTTCTTTCATCAGATTGGCCAGTTCGTCGGGGTTAGTGCCAGGCCAGTGCACAAACAAATCAATCCCCATCAGTTCTTTATTGGCGGGCTTTTTACGCTGGTACCGAGGCAGTTGCAGGGGCTTGCCTTTGGCGTAGCTCACTGCTGCCAATTGTTGCGGCTGTTGTCCCAGATTGGCAATTACGGCAGCGGCAAATTCTTTGGTGCCGACTTTTTGCTTGCTTACGTCTTCTTTGTAAACGTCGTAGGTATGAATGCCATCTTCGATGGTTCTCAGCCAGGCATTTTGCACCTTTTCAGCTACTTCGGTTTGGCCCAGGTGGTTGAGCATCATGATGGCGCCCTGCAACAAGCCGGAAGGGTTGGCCAAATTTTGCCCGGCCCGCCGTGGTGCAGAGCCGTGGATGGCTTCGAACATGGCACAACTCTCGCCAATATTGGCTGAACCAGCCAGCCCCACCGAACCAGCAATTTGAGCAGCTACATCCGAAAGTACATCCCCATACAAATTCGGCATCACAATGACGTCGAAAGCCTCGGGAGTATCGGCCATTTTTGCCGCACCAATGTCGATGATCCAGTGCTCGTTTTCGATATCGGGATACTCCACGGCAATTTCATCAAACACCTGATGGAAAAGCCCATCGGTTTGTTTCATGATGTTGTCTTTCGTGAAGCAGGTTACCTTTTTGCGGCCATACTGACGGGCGTATTCAAAAGCGTAGCGTACAATCTTTTCGCAGCCGGGGCGGCTAATCAATTTCAGGCATTGCACCACTTCATCGGTTTGTTGGTGTTCAATACCCGCATACAGGTCTTCTTCGTTTTCACGGATGATGACCACATCCATGAGTGGGTGTTTGGTTTTGACAAAGGGATGTAAGCTCATGCAAGGGCGCACGTTGGAGTACAAGCCCAGAAACTTACGCGTGGTCACGTTCAAACTTTTGTAGCCACCTCCTTGAGGTGTGGTGATGGGCGCTTTCAAAAACACCTTGTTGCGGCGGATGATGTCCCAAGATTCCTTGGCAATGCCAGCAGTGTTGCCAGCCAGGTAAACTTTTTCACCTACTTCAATTTCTTCAATCTCAATTTGAGCGCCAGCAGCCAGAATAATGTCCAGTGTGGCATCCATAATCTCGGGACCAATGCCATCCCCTTTTGCTACGGTAATCTTTGTCATGTCCGTCTTTTTTTAACGGCACAAAATTCCGGAGTTTTATTCATAGATTTTTATTTATCTTTGCTATGGAAGTGATAAATAAAATTTATGAATTATACCCTTAATCAATTGCAGGTATTCCTGAAGATTGCCCAAATCGGGAGTGTTACCAAAGCTGCGGAGGAATTGCACCTGACTCAGCCGGCGGTGTCCATTCAATTGCGCAATTTTCAGGAACAGTTTGATATTCCGCTGACGGAGGTGATTGGGCGAAAAATTTACATCACTGATTTTGGACGGGAAATCGCACAGGCTGCGGAGCAAATCCTGGATCAAGTGTATGCCATTCAGCACAAAACGCTAGCCTATCGCGGGCAGTTGTTTGGCAAACTCAAAATTTCGGTGGTGTCGACCGGGAAGTACGTCATGCCTTACTTCTTGACCGCTTTTATGAAGGCACACACAGGGGTGGAGCTCATGATGGACGTGACCAATAAAACCAAAGTAATCAAGAGTCTGGAAGCAAACGAGGTGGATTTTTCACTGGTCTCTATTCTGCCGGAGCACTTACCTTTGAATCACATCGATTTATTAGACAATAAGCTTTACTTAGTTGGTAATCAAGACACAGTACTATCTAAAGCGCTTGATTTAAAAGCGCTTTTCGAACAAAGCCCTTTGATTTTTCGTGAAAAAGGCTCCGGTACACGCCAGCTGATGGAAAAATTCATCGCAGCGCAACAGCTCAATGTCCAGAAAAAAATGGAATTGACCTCCAATGAAGCAGTCAAACAAGCCGTTTTGGCGGGGCTAGGCTACTCGATTATGCCTTTGATCGGCATACGCAATGAGTTGCAAAGTGGGGCAATGAAAATCATTCCAGTAGAAGGCCTGCCCATTCATACCGCCTGGCAATTGATTTGGCTGAAAGGTAAAAACTTATCTCCGGTGGCAAAGGCTTATTTGCAACAGGTTGAAATGGAAAAGGAACGTATAGCTGGCTTGTACTTCACACATTCCATTTGATCCCATTCCAAACGTATGCTGCAAGTTGATTTAGATGGTGGTAGAAGGCAGGGAGCCCCTCGTCGGAAATCTGCACCTTGTGCTGGAAGTTTTGCTATATTTGTAAACATTTTTTAACAAAACAACAAACATGACTCCCGCTCGTCATTTCAGTACAAACCCAAAGTTCAATGATCGTCTACGCCAAGGTGGTCTTTATGTCGCAGTTGCTGCCTTATTGGCGACTCATACCCAATGTACCAACAGTGGGGGCAGTGGTGATTGGGAAGCGGTAACCACTTATGAAGTCACCAAGGGGGTACAAACCACCCTGGAAGAAGTAGAACCCGATAAATTCGAAGTAGTGGACGAGCAATTGCTCGAAGGCAAGGCTGCGTCCAGCGTCATCATCAAACGATTAAGCGGACAAGTAGATACCTTGGGTCTGGCTGAAGCACAATCACTGGTCACCAGCCAGGATACTGTTTCTACACATAGCACCACCCATTACAGACATGGTTACGGGATTGGTCCTGTCCTATATTGGAGTTCATTTGGGCACATGATGGGACGGGGTTTCAACAGCCCCTCACCGTACAATGTCTACCGCAATAATGGTTTTGCCAGTTCAGGCGTAACCGATCAACTGCGCAGCACTTCCCTTTCCCGCACCGAAATGCGGCCTGTACGGGGCAGAACTGGCTTTTTTGGCGGCAGTGGTCGCTCTCGTTTTGGTTCCTAAACTAAGCTTACATGCAGACCCATCAATTGCCCCAATTGCCCAGCGCCGTGTACGAGGAGATGGGCTGGAGCTACTTTTTGTCTCCCGAAGGAAATGCTTACTTGACTGAGGAAATTGTGGAAATCAGCGCCGCAGAAAGGGATGCTTTTTATACCGCAGGAAACCACCTGTATGAGCGTTTCGTAGAAGCTGCGGAATACGTCCTGGAGAATGACCTTCTGCACACTCTGGGCATTCCACCCAATTTGTACGACTTGATTGAATACACCTGGGAGGACGAGCGACACTTGCACCTTTACGGCCGCTTCGATCTGGTAGGAGGCGTGGATGGGCTGCCGATGAAGGTGCTCGAATTCAACGCCGATACCCCCACCTCGGTGCCCGAAACGGCCATCATCCAATGGGCTCAGCTGCGGGCCAATGGCATTTCTGAAGATCGGCAATTCAACTTCTTGTACGAAGCCTTAGTCGACAATTTTAAACGGCTGAAAAAACTCAATCCTGGCCGCGAAGCCGCGATTTTGTTTTCCACCCTGGCTGGAGCACCAGAAGATGACCACAATGTAGAACTCCTACAAACAGCTGCACGGGAAGCGGGTTTTGAAACCACTTTTCGCTACATCGATCAAGTCATCTTTTCGGATGTCAATGGTATCTTCGTCGAAGAAGAAGACGGAAATACGACTCAATATCCCTTTTGGTTCAAACTCATTCCCTGGGAGTACATCGCCGAGGACGAACCGGACTTGTGTCGCATCCTGACCAATATTGTTACCCGTGGTCTGGCCATTGTGCTCAACCCAGCTTACACCATGTTGTTCCAATCCAAGGCGCTCATGGCTTACCTCTGGCAACTGAACACCAAAGACCCCTTGCTCTTAAAAACCACCCTGGAAGAACCCGTAGGGCGTGAAAACTACCCTTTTGTGGAAAAAGTAGTCTTGGGTCGTGAAGGTGCCAACGTAGCCATTTTTGACGACGATGGACTGCCGGAAACTGCCCGCAGTGGGGAATACGAGAATCAAATCAAGGTATATCAAGCGCTGGCGCAATTGGCGCGGGATCAAGCTGGGAATTACTACCAGGCGGGTTTGTTTTTTGCTTACGAGGCTTGTGGAATTGGGTTCCGACGCAGCGCTCACCGCATCATCGACAACAGCGCCCAGTTTATTGGACACTGGGTACGGGTCTAAACTCTACCTCCTTAGGTGTCCCTTAGGTGCCTTCGGTTTCTTAGGTGGTGAAAAGAAAAAACCTGCGAAGCAGGCATTCTGTTTTTTCACCACCTAAGAAACCGAAGGCACTAAAGAATCACCTAAGGGAATTCCAATTCGAGCTGTATCCCCCCCTCCGCTTCATTTTCCTTTTCCAAGTTTGACAAAGTCACCCCCAACAGCCGCACCACTGGCGCCTCTTCCAGGTGTTGATCCAGCAAATCGTGCACAATCCGAATCAACTCATCCAGGTTGCGAATTTCTGAAGCAAAGGAGCGGCTACGAGTCAGGATTTTAAAGTCCGGCGACTTGAGTTTGAGCGTCACCGTGCGCCCAAAATTCTCCGTGCGGCTCATGTAGCGGTGCACCCCTTCGGCCAGGTCGCTGAGTTTGTCTTTCATGATCTCCGGGTCGCTGACATCGTCATTGAACGTGCGCTCGGCCCCAATCGACTTGCGAATGCGGTGTGGATTGACCTCCCGCTCATCTTCTGCCCGTACAATGCGGTAATAATGCCGCCCAGCCTTTCCAAAAAACCGCACCAGATCGGCTTCGCTGCGTTGTTTGAGATCGCCACCCTTGTAGATGCCCATGTTGTGCATTTTGCGGGCGGTAACCTTGCCTACGCCGTGAAATTTTTCCACGGGGAGTTGTTCTAAAAAAGGAATGGCCTCTTCGGGGGTAATGACTTTGATGCCATTGGGCTTGTTGATGTCGGAAGCGATTTTGGCCAAAAACTTGTTGAAAGAAACCCCCGCTGAAGCCGTCAATCCGGTCTCTTTTTCGATGCGTTGGCGGATTTCCTGGGCAATCAGGGTGGCCGAGGATAAGTTCTTTTTGTTTTCAGTGACATCCAGGTAGGCTTCATCCAGTGAAAGAGGCTCGACCAGGTCGGTATAATCCAGAAAAATCTCCCGTATTTGGTTGGACACATTGCGGTATTCGTCAAAGCGGGAACGCACAAATACAATCTCCGGGCAAAGTCGCCGTGCCATTCCACCCGACATGGCGCTGCGCACCCCAAATTTACGCGCTTCGTAGCTGGCCGATGCCACTACGCCCCGCGTACCACCTCCACCCACCGCCACGGGCCTGCCGCGCAACTCCGGGTTGTCCCGTTGTTCCACCGAAGCAAAGAAGGCGTCCATATCGATGTGGATGATTTTGCGCATGGCAATCATTGGCATTTCACTAGCAAAAATATAAAAACTTATTGGCGACTTTTAAAAAGAAAAATTTCAACTTCGGTTCATAGGGGCGAAAAAAAAATAAATGTTCATTTTGCCAGAGGAATAGATAAGTAAACGCTTCAATTTAAGTGTCTTATCTATTCCTCTGGCTTAAGAAAAATGAACATTTATTTTTGCCCCACTACATTGAGTCTTTTTAGTATGTTGTGGCAAAATTTAATGATCATGAGACTTACACTTGTCGTCCTCCTCCTGGCCTTGTGCCAACTCTGCCTGGCTCAGCCTCAATTCAAAGGCAAATGGAAACCGATCTTCAATGGCAAAAACCTGAAAGGTTGGGATGTAAAAATTCGGGGGTATGCCCTCAACGAAAATTACGGCAACACCTTCCGGGTGGTAGACGGGAAAATGCAAGTGAATTATGAAGCCTACACCGACTTCAAAGAACAGTTTGGACATATTTTTTACAAGAAACCATACAGCCACTACATCGTAGCGGCTGAATACCGCTTCATCGGCCAACAAGCACCCAAGGGGCCGGATTGGGCTTTTCGCAACAGCGGCATCATGGTACACGGTCAACCCGCTGCAACCATGGGCAAGGATCAGGATTTTCCCATCTCCATCGAGGTTCAGCTCCTGGGACAGGATGTGAACATCAAGGCACCACGCACCACCGCGAACCTTTGCACCCCTGGAACGAACGTGGTGATGAATGGCAAATTATTCACCCCGCATTGCACCAATTCCAAATCCAAAACCTATTACGGCGACGAATGGGTACGTGTAGAGGTAATGGTTTTGGGTGATTCCATCATCAAACACATCGTCAACGGAGATACGGTATTGACGTATCAAAAACCGCAAATTGGCGGTGGCACAGTCAGCGGTTTTGACCCTGCGGTTAAAAAAGACGGCCAAATGCTTACTTCTGGCAGCATTTCCCTTCAAAGTGAAAGCCACCCGGTGGAATTCCGCAAGGTGGAAGTGATGGATTTGGAGAAGTATTACCGGAGAAAAAAGTGAAAAGTGAAAAGTGAAAAGTGACAAATGACAAATGTGCACTTTCACTTTATTCCAAACTTTAGCTCAGAAAAATCAATCCAAACAGCCGAAAAACATCATGAGCCCGCTGGTGCAAGTGTTACGTAAGCCTAAACTCTTTAAAATCAACCAAAAACATCGCGCTACCGCTGGTACGGGTCTCACGACCCGTACCATTATCGGCACGTCTCTGACGTGCGTAATCAAAAGATAATGAGCATATTGATTTAAAACTACCAGTCGTGTACATGATCGAGAAGCCAAAATCATGTCCTACGACTACCTCAGCCGCCTGAGCAGTTCCACCTTTCACAACTACTCCGACGCTGGGGTGATCTCGGGCACCAACAACTACAACGAAAACCTCACTTACGACCTGCGCGGCAACATCCAAACCCTGCAACGCACGGGTTTCTATACCAATGGCAGCACCTGTACTTACGGCCAAATCGACAACCTGACCTATAGCTACACCGCCAATACCAACCGCCTGCACAAGGTGCTGGATGGCACCGTCACCGCAGGCGACGCCAAATCCCGTGGCTTCAATGGCAATCTGTCTACCGTAGACAACTCCATGACCTACGACCGCAACGGCAACCTGAATAAAAACCTACACAAAAATGTGAGCACCATAACGTACAATCACTTAAATTTACCGACAGTGATTACGTTTACTACTGGAAATACGATCGAATTCCTTTATGACGCATCTGGCATGAAACTCAGAAAAACCGTAAAAGTAGGGGCTACCGTACAGTATGTGCAAGACTACCTGCCGGGCGGCATTGAATACCGCCAAACGGGTACGGGTGTGAAGCGGGTAGAATCGGTCTTTCATGCTGAAGGGCGCTACTACAATACCAATGTAGATGCTTCGAATACTCTTGCCTGGCGCAAGGAGTACAACTTCAAGGATCATTTGGGAAATACCCGACTGGTGTTTACAGATCGGAATGCGAATGGGGTGGTGGATATAATGGGGACAGCGAGTACGAGTGATGTGCTACAGGAGAATCACTATTATAGCTTCGGTTTGGCGTTTGAGGGGGCTTGGTTGCAGAATGATGCGACAGCCAGAGATAACAAGTATCAGTACAACGGGAAGGAATTGAATGATGATTTTGGGTTGAATTGGAATGATTATGGGGCTAGGTGGTATGATGCGGGGATTGGGAGATGGAATGGGGTGGATCCTCTAGCGGATGCTTATTTAAATACTTCTCCATTTGTATATGCAAGCAATAACCCAATAAGGTTACTTGACCCTAACGGAATGGCAGTAATTGAGAGCCAGCAAGGAATAACGTATACGGGTGAGGATGCTGTTAAAATGTTCAAAAAATATCAAAAAGCAGCTTCTACTAACACAAATGATGAGCATGAACCTGATCTGAAGGCGGATTTAGGTAAATTGGAAGATGCAACAGAAAACGAAAAGCTGGTTGATGATTCTGATTTCGCATTTAGCAAAATTAATAGCAGTGACAATTCTAGTCCTTCAGGCCCGCCATATTTTTACAACGGCAAGCAATATGATGATGAAAATTCCTTATATATTGCTATCCTCCTAGATCAAACTGCTGAGCAAATAGGCATAAAAGATGTAGCGGCTCTAGCAATGATTGTAGCTGGCCTCCCAACTAGGAAAAAGAGATTTGTAACTCCGGGTTCTACACCTAAAACATCAGTGCTCTCTGAAACCTTGGGAGATAAGTTAGGAAAATCTTCTAGACGATTGCCTACATTAAGAGTATGTTTAAATTTCTGCTAGCAGAAATTTAAGGATTTGGCAAAAGAGAATCGGTCGAGTAATTTGTGGTTGCGAAATCATAAATTACGATGGTAATCAGAAGAGGCCACTTCAACAAGCGACGTCAGTGCTTTACC
>JAIYAV010000076.1 GCA_027488855.1 Saprospiraceae bacterium | reverse complement strand
CGGTGGAAGACTTCATGGAGTTTGGTGCATTTTACCGCCAGCAATGGCTTGGTTTTTCTGGTGCTCCAGTTACAGCTCAAGCCTTTGTTCATGTGCCTGCCATTCACCGCAGAGTGAGTTTGGGTGGGTTTCTACAACACGACGAGGTGGGGCCATTCACCACCAATAGCCTTGCCCTGACTTACGCCTACAAGACCGAACTGGGTTTGCGCTCAGATGATCAAATCACTTTTGGTTTGTCGACCAGTTTTCAGCAATACCAATTTACAGGCAATCAAACGATTGTGGCCGACGCCGACGATCCTCAGGCTGTCGTAGATTTCAACAACACTGGTCGCTTCAACGCGGGCTTTGGCCTGGTGTACACCTCTCGTTATCGCTTTGAATACGACGAGACCTGGTTTTTCTTTGGCCTGGCCGCCAATCAGATCATTCGCAGTAAGATTCCTAGTAGTTCGTCCAATGCTATCGGAAACCTCAATCGCGTTTTTGCGGCCAATACTTTTTTTGGTTTCCGCCAACCTTTTGACTTTGCCTACCTGGAGCCTTCCATCTGGCTGCATTTTTCCGAACCAAATCTGATTGGCTATTCGGTCAATCTCAATTATGAACTGGAAGATACATTCTGGGCAGGAGTAGCCTATGGATCGGGAGGGCAAGCTTCGCTGCAAGCGGGGGTGATTTTAAAAGATGGTTTTTTACAGGATGGGAAGTTGAGAATTGGAATTTTAGGGGGGTATAATGTACAGCAGCTAGCCAATAATAATTCCTTTGGGTT
This sequence comes from Saprospiraceae bacterium, assembly GCA_027488855.1. Lineage (GTDB taxonomy): Bacteria > Bacteroidota > Bacteroidia > Chitinophagales > Saprospiraceae > Haliscomenobacter. Next base: position 10,965 of record JAIYAV010000076.1, on the reverse strand, counting down.
GGAATGTTTGCTGGGGTATCGGTTTAATTTGTGATCTCGTACTTAGTCGTGGGGCAAAAATCAGTGTACATCTTTGCCCCACGACTAAGTACCAGCTCATCATGAATATAAGCGCGTTTTGACTGGACTCTCTTTTTCAATTCCGGCTCCTACGGTTTCACCGTAATGACAATGGTTTGAACAGACAATGCAGCTTGACCGCCCAAAACTGTGATCGCTTGCCCTGAAATGGAGTGCTTGAACAAAGAAGTGATGCCACGGGATACACCTTGATCTCCGCCTAATAAGCCAGACAAATCAATGGGTTGGTTCGACACTAAAATTTTAATGGTTTCTGTACCAGCAGGTGGGGTTATGCGCCAGGTAGGTTCCAATAATTTGGTTTCACCTGCCTTGATGATCCAGTCTCCGGGTTTGCTGTATGGGTTATGCGTAGGCACAATCGTCGAAATCAGGTCATTGGATTGAATGTCGAGTAAATGAAAATAGCAATTTTGTCCCCCGGTATTGGTCAATTCCAGGCGAAATGATTCACCAATTTTGAATATAGGAGTAATGGGGCAGGGCTGAAATACGCCATTCTGGTTGGTATAAAAAACTGCACGGAAGACTACTCCCAATTCATCCATTTCGATTTGGCGCAAAAAATGTGCTTTCATCCGGGGAAGAATCCCGACATTGAATAAGTCTTTGGCATTCCGCGCTACATCCTGTTTGGTATCCAATTTATAAATCACATTCCCGTCAGGAAGTACAAGTTGATACCCTTGGTTAACCTGAGCTACAATCAATTGAGGGTAATCATTGACTTCTACGATACCTGTTTCCGACTGAATGAGCTGCCTTAGTTGTTGGCAAAAAGGAACATCTGCCTGTAATTTCACCCGCAAAGCCTGAAAATTTTTAGGCGTCCGTTCAAGCGAAACCAGGCTTTTGAGAAGCTGAGCTGCTGGAATACCTTGCGTGAGTTCAATTTGAGCCTCTTGCATGGTGACATCGGAAATTTTTCCTGCACCCAATACTTGTTTGGTATCTTCTGCATACAAAATCACCTCTGCCCCAAGGTAGAGCCCGTTTAGGTAGCCCGCACCAATCATGACGGTCTGAGCATCCCAAACTTTGACAATGGGTAAAAAAGTACGTTCATTTTTGTGCTCTTTTTGCCAAAGTTGAATGTTGCTCGTTGTTTCCAACTGGGGAGTCTGGTTGGGGGCAATGGCAGCCAAGCGGAACCGAATGCGATCAAAAAAGGAGTGTACATAAGGGGAAAAATCCGGTTCAGATAAGCACTGGGCCAAGGCAAAACTGAGTGAACCATGAAGTTTGCCATTGGGCGCGTAGTATTCCTGATTCAATTCCTGAGCAGTAGTGGCGGAAAAGATGACTAGTGCTGCCAAGTTTTCTTCTTTAACAGTAGAATGTGCATCTAATAATTGAAAATCTGGAGCAATGTGCTTCGAGGGTTTAGCATCATAGGGCGCGATGGTGCCCCGGAAATTCCCGGTCAGACGAGTTGCAGTTCCAGAATGGCAAGCATCCAAAGTAATCCAGACGACACCTTTTGAGCCTATCTTTTCCCGTAGGGCAATGATCCGCTGCTGCAGTTCATCATCCCGCAAGTGAAGCTCCATTTGCTGGCCAGGCATTGGCCGAACTGGGGCATTGAAGGGAATCAATGCTTCGTCGAATCCATCAAACTCATCCCGATTGTTGTCCACCATTTGTTGTCCGTGGGTAGAAAAATGCAGGTGTACCACTGCTCCGATTTGAGCATCGGCATACAATTGATCCAGGGCAAGGCGTATTCCCTCCAGACTTGCCTCGCTTTCCCGAAGTTGCCGCACTGCAAAACCTTGTTGCTGGAATACCCCGCCCAAGAGGTCTAAATCGTTGAGCCCATGGATGGATGGCCACCCTGATGCAGCAGGATATTGGCTAATCCCGATTTGTAAACTAATGCGTTGGTTTTGCGCCAGACCGAATACATTCAGGCCACAAAAAACAAGGCAGAAAAACAGTTCCATGCCGCTTAATTTTGGTTTATTCCCATAGCACAAATCCAGCCCAAATCCGAGGGTCGCGGTACTTTTTTTGCATCTTGGCACGAGTCTGCCAAAATGCTTCACGAATAGATAGGCCTTTTATCCAACTACGATAAAAATAGCTCATAAATTGAGCCGTTTCAGCATCCTTTGCCGCCCATAAACTCACCAATAAATTGCGGGCACCCGCCATTTTAAAGGCCCTGGGTAAGCCGAACACCCCTTCTTCGCCCCGTACTTCGCCCAGGCCTGAATCGCAGGCGGACAAAACGACCAATTGAGTGCCTTGCAGGGAAAAACCTTTGATTTCAAAAGCGGTGAGGATGCCATCTTCTACTGCTCCGGCGTCATTGGCTTGGTGTTGGTTGGCACCTGCTAATACCAAGCCAGTTCTCAGCAGGGGGTTGTGTAGGATGGAATAGTGCAGGCCAGTGCGATGCAGGGTATCGCGGAAGGCAAATCCATGCGTCGCCAAATGGATCAAGTCGGGTGCCAACTTCACCTTGGTCAGCAGGGATTTTATTTGCCCCTCGGTAGCCGAGCTATCCATGAGCAGGGTTGTTTTCACCCCTTGTTTTTTCAATAAACCCTCAATCTCAACTACCTCCGTAGCTGCTCCGGGTAGATTTCCCCAGGAAACATCCTGCCAGTTTGGAACACCCCGCAACACCATTTGGCTGCGCAAATGGCCACCATTCGTGGTTTGAGGTATGGATTTATTGTTGGTGGACTGATCGTAGTTTACCCCTCCCAATAATACCGCAGATTTAATTTTATCCATTTGATCTGCCACTGGATCAACGAGGGTACGGGTGCTGTTCATCAATACCAACTGGTACCGATGCATCAACAATTGTTTGCCTTTTCCCGTCGGGATCGCATGTAAAGGCAGGGTGTTCAGGCCGCCAATCGGTGAGTAATAAATGGTTTTTACGTCCTGTAGCAAAACATCCAGTGGCTGCCAAATCAGTTCATAAATCGTGCGGGAAAAGTCGGCTTTGATGGGCTCAATGCCTCGTTGACCTTTTAGCCAGGATTGCAGGGTGAGCCCAAGTGCTTGATCCAAGGCGGTACTTGTTCCGAGTTGTACCACTTTAGGGTTGTCCCATCCTGGCCGTAAGATTGCTGCTGCATAAGATCGTTCCGCGCCATCTTTCGATTGGTATAAAAAAAACTCGATGGCAGCTTCCTTCGGTTTCAAGTGTTTTTGGATATCACTCCAATGCACCTCCTGGCGGAGTTGTGCAAAAGACCGGGCATTTTGCACGAGTTCTTTTTCAAGTTCAGCAGCACTGGCTTCCAGTTCCTGGACATTGGCGCTACGACTGTTGATGCTCTTCGCATATTCCTGACCAATCTGGCGCTGCAACTGTTGCCAGTGATTAAGCTTGGCTTGTAAGCTTGTATCCGCCTGGCTACGAATAAAATTGCGCAATTGGAATACTTGTTGAGCCACAAAACCTTTGTAAAACAACAAACCATCGTAATAAAGTCCATCCTGATCTTCCCAGCTTGGTTGGGCAGTCAAAGGCGCAAGTAGTGTGAATTGGCGAGCTAAATCCTGGGAAAATTCATAGGTGTAGGTTTCCAGGTCGTTTTCGGGAAGGTAGGCGGTGGCGCGGAGAAGGAGTTTTTGTTGTTGTTCGGCAGCCTGTTTAACCTGTAAAAAGGATTCGTTTTTTTGGCCTTGTTTCTTGAGCATCTCAGCCCACTTATACTGTACATGGATAAAATGAGGATGCTCAACGCCTAAAGCTTTTTGTAAAATTGATAGTGCCCTTTGAGCATTTTTTATTCCAATATCGGATTGGCCAGCATAAAATTGAGCATAACCTAGATTGAACAAATTTTGAGCATAATCAGGGTGCGTTTCACCTTGAATCTCTTGCATACCCAAGGTTGCAGCCTCTAATTTTTTGGTTGCTTCGTACCAGTCGCGTTGCTCTATTGCAACATTAGCCAAGGCTCCTAGACTTTCGGCGTAATGCGGATGTTTTTTTCCAAGTAATTTTTCTCGCAGAATCAATGCATCTTCAAAACTTTGTTTTGCTTCAAGTAGTTTTCCTTCGTGCTGATAGGTAAGTCCTATCGATTGCAGATTCATCGCATTATCGGGATGATCTGCACCCCTAACTTTTACAATTAAGTCGATATTTTGGGTTAAAATTAATCTTGCTTCTACATAACGCCCTAAAGAGATCAAAACATTAGCCAAATTGTAGTTATTGGTACATGCAGTACCCCAACTAAAGGCTCCCAGTAAATTTAGTTCTTGCACAGCAGCTCGAAACCATTTTTCTGCCTCTTCCAATCTACCTTGACCCGCTTCCGTAAGTCCTAGATTCATAATCAAAGCTGCAATCCGGGGGTGAGCACATTTAAAAACCTGTCTTCGTATAGCCAAAGCATTTGAATAATATTGTCTAGCCAAGTCAAATTCAGCTTTATTTAAATTAATCCCACCTAAAAAATGGATTGTTTGGGCATAATCGCGGTGCTTTTCACCTAGCATGCTTTTTTGTAAAAAGGCTGCTTCTAACAGTAATTTTTCTGCCTTCGCATATTGTCGCCGATGATTGTACACGTAGCCAAGGTGGAAAATAGCTAGGGCGTAAAGTGGATGTTTTACTCCGAACTCAATTCTACATGCGTTTAAGGCTTTTTCAGCAAATTTTTCGGCTAAATCCCATTGTGTGTTTGAGGATAGTGCAAAGGAATAATGTTGAATCAATTCCAAATAGGTTTCAGAACTCGTGTCGCCTTTCGCGCTCAAATCTGTTTCAAGTTGGGCAAAAATGGGCATCGCTTCTCGAAACCGATCTGCATCTTTGAGAAATAAGCCTTGTCTGATTTTTATAAACGCGCTTAATTTTTCAGAAAGTTGAGTAGGTTTTTCTAATATTTTTGCGCATTCGGTAAGTCCTTCCTGAAAACATCCAGTTAAATAGTATTCGTTTAATTTATTTTTAGTAGCGTCTTCATTGATTTGACCATTGAGTTGACTAGACCATAAGTAGAGAAAACAAACCATAAAAAAACGATTCATAAAGCAGGGTTTTAGATGAAAAACAGTAAACAAAATCTCAACTTTTCCGTAAAGTTCAAAAAAATCACCCACTTTTGATAACCAGTTCGAACCAAAACCTATAAAGACACGGTTTCGCCTTTATGCAAAAAGAGTCAGACATCATTGTTGGATTAAAAAATGGGGAGCGTTTTGCTTTTGACTGGGTGTATCGGCACTGTTTTGCCAAAGCGACCAGTTACCTGCGCCAGCATCGGGGCAGCGCTCAAGATGCTGAAGATTTTTTCCAAGAAGCCCTTTTTGTTCTGGTAAAAAAATTGCGCGACCCTGAATTTGAACTTACGGCTAGTTGTTCAACCTTTTTATATACCGTAGTGCGCAACTTATGGCTCTACCATCAGCGCAAGGCTGGGCGGGTCATTTCGACACAGGAAGATCAGTTCTTGTACCTGGCCGAAAGTGCGGGAATGGCTTATTGGCAGTTAGGTGAAGAAAAAGCCGAACAAGCGGAACAAATTGAACAAGTAAAATCTGCTTTTTCAGGTTTATCTTCAGAATGCCATCAGTTCTTATTGCTGAATTACTTTGAGTACAAGGATGATGCCGAAATTGCCGACACGATGAACTATTCCCTTGAATTTGTGAAAGTTAAACGCTTTCGTTGTTTAAAAAAGCTTAAAGAAATCCTGGGTTTATGACCGAGCAAGAACTAGACATACTGCACGCCTATTCCCGCCAAACCCTGAGTGAATCGGAACGCGCTGAACTGGAAAGCAAACTAAATACCGACCCACATTGGCAAAAATTGTGGTCGGACTTTCAGCTCCTGAGCAAAGGAATCGAAGCCAGCGGAGATGCCCAAATCCGGGAACTCATCCAGGCGGCAGGTGCTGATTTCCAATTGCAACAACAGCAAAAAAAGCGGCGTTTGTGGCGAAATTTAGGTATTGCTGCAGGCTTGGGTTTGTTGTTGCTCATTGCAATACTATGGCTGCAACAGCAACGGCAAAAGTTCCAAAACCTGGAGCGCAGTCAGCACCAAAACCCACAAGCCTTATTGAATCAACAATTGGATGATTTGGAAACCCGGGGATTTGGCAATCGTGGGGAGCAAGCTTCCCCGGCATTGCTCAAGGGTTTGCAAGCCATTGAGCAGCAAAATTTAAGTTTGGCCATTCAACAGCTCGCTCAGGTCAAAACAAAATCGCAGCAACCCATCGCGCAGTTTTTTTTAGGACTGGCCTATGCCCAATCTGGTGACCGAAGCAAAGCCATCCAGTATTGGCAAAACATGCCGAAAGATAGCCCTGAAGCCTTAAAAAAAGCTGCCCGTTACGAAGTGAGTTGGTTATACGCTCAACATATCTGGACCCGCCAGCGCGCCAAAGCCATTTGGGCAGAAATTGCGCGTGACCCCCGTGATCCTCATCAAAAAGACATGCAAAAATTACTGGAACAATTGCGTTAACCCCACTAACCACTCAAAACCAATGCGTCTTCTACTACTGGCACTATCCTTGTTTATGCTGGCTTGCCAAACCAAGCCAAGTAAAATAAATGAAGCGAAGCGAGAAGATTACGCCAAACTGGAACCTCAAACCAGTGTAGTCCAAGGCCCCACAACGCCAGCTATACCTGTAGCGCCTGCGCTTCAACAACTGCTGCATCAGCTCTATCAGCTGGCAGAAGACCAACGTTTACCCGAACCGCAGTTTTTAGTGAGTTCGGACAGTTTGTACGTAGCCAGTTGTAAAACCCGCAGCAATCAAATTATCCTCGAAAAAAATGCTTTGAATATTTGTCGCCAATTCGGTAAAGATTCCACGGCCTTGTTGAGCTTTTTGCTGGGCCATGAATTAGGGCATTTATTGGCCCAGAAGCAAGACCAACAAGCCGAGTCCCATGCCTTTTTCAACTATTACCACAACCCAGGGTCAAGCGAAGCAGATGAAGGCAATGCAGACTTATATGGCTTATTCCTTTGTCGCCTGGCAGGTTTTACTCAATTGGAAAAACAACTGCCCCTGTTCATCGAGCGCTTGTACGGGCGGTATCGCTTCCCGGCCAAGTTACCAGGATACCCAAGCAAAGTCAAGCGCCAGGCTTACACCCAGTGGATTGGTGCCAAAACCGATTCATTGTGGCAAATTTGGGAAGCAGGCCTGTTTCTGCTTGGCCTGAAACAGTTTGCCGAAGCAAGTGCCTGCTTTGAATACCTCAGCCGTTTTTACCAGGGTGCTGAAGTGTGGCACAACTGGGGAACTGCGGCTGCCATGCATGCCATTCAATTGCAAAATCGGATCAAAAAAACGCCTTATTATCCCTTGTTAGCGGAGGGAACCCTACGACTGGAATCTTTTCGCAGCCCTTTGGGTCCTGAAGAAGAGCAGTTGTTGACCCAACAACTCCAGCATGCTTTTCAAGCGCTACAACTGGCGCAACAACAACGCCCTACGCACCTACTCACTCAGCTCAATTTAATGATGGTTCATTTGCTGCGGCAAGACAGCAAGGTGGCTTTACACTTGTTTCAACAAGCAGCCAAGCGACTCAGTCCCGAACAATCTCTTTTTTACCAAACCTTGATTGGCTTGCACCAGCCGGGGATCGACAGTGCCACCATTGTTTCGCTCACACAACTGAGCAAAGCCAAAGATGCCCTCATTGCTAACGCGGCGCTACAAAACCTCCAACTACTTCGAAATGAGTCATCCGCCTCAGGATTAGCGCCTTGCCCCCCACTTAATTTTTACCCCGACCAACTGAATCCAGCTCAGCTCCGGCGTTGGAATGATCCATATTTGAAACTCAATCCACAGTATGCCATTCGTTGGAAATCGTTGCAACACTCCACCTTATTGACTCTTCTCCGGCACGCCCCCTTTCAACGCTCCTATTTGCAGATCGTACACGCCCCCTGCCCTACCCCATACTCCAACTTTTCGGGCGTGGGTAAACGATACTTGTTGCCTTTCAGCGCCCTTAGTGCAAGTGGAACAAAAAATCATTATGCATATACGCCTGACTGTGGCCCCGCTTTAAAAATTGAGCCCAATCAGCTCGTTCATGCCTGGGCTCATCTCCTACCTGCCGGGTGGTAATCCCCCCTTTAGCCATCCAAATTCACCAAAAACGGTGACAAGTGACTAATAGATTGTATTGTACTTTTACACTTGCGTTTTAAAAATGTCAATATCCCAAAAAAATCAGTCTCCCACTGATAACCACTTTTACGCTATTGCTATACAGCATAAGGATTCCATTTCGTGAACCATCTGATTAGACTAAGGTCGATCAGTACCACCTTTTTACTTGAACCAATGACTCACAATGCTTCACCATTGACCAGTGAAAGCAATAGAATTCTTATGCGGATATTGACAGTAAGTGACCAATATCAATTGACAAATGCCTTAAAGGTGCTCCTTAAACAGCACAGCGAGGAATATTGGGAAACTCCTGTAGCATCCTTGCAAGAGCTAGATCATTGGTTGGAACGACAGCCAAATTTGCTGTTGGTTGGACTGCCCATTGATGCAGCCGGGCAGCAATTGATCAACGCTTTACAGGCACAATTGCAGCTTGCAGTGGTATTGCATTGTAAAGACATTGACATGAAGTTATTGGAAGCCGTGCAAACGATACAGCCTCAGGCCATCCTGGTGCATCCAGTGACTGAACCCCAGTTAATCGCTACCCTGCACTTGATCCGGCTTAGCCGGTCTGTGGCAGTGGAGCCGCAATTGAAGGTGCTGAGCAGTCGGGAAAGGGAAGTGCTGCAATTGGTGCTCAAGGGTTTGAGCAGTAAAGAAATTGGGCAGCGATTGTTTGTGTCGATGAATACGGTAAATACGCATAAGCGGAGGATTAAGGAGAAGCTGGGGGTGAGGAGATGGGTGGAGCTGAGGTAGCACCTCCCAAATTTGATTACTGATTTTTCACAATTAAACTTATAAAAATGAAATTTTTCTGTACCATGAGTTTATTGTTGCTGGCGACGTTGTTCTGTGCAGCTCAATCTCCGATTAAAATTACGCTTAGCAGCAGAACATGGAAACCAGGTACGCCTGTCACAATTTCCTGGTCTTCTAGCAAAACGGCTGAGCTGATTAAATTAGTTGTGTGGAGTAACGATAACTCCACTAATAAAATAACCATTAAAACCAATCAAAAGTCTTCGGGAAGTTTAAGTTACACTCCAAGCGAAGCCTTATGTGGTAAGGTAACTGTAGGGGCAGAAAGCAAAACTGCGGTGGGAATAGCAAGTGCTACAATTGGACCAGATGTCAAAATTAGTAGACTACAAATTGATGCCCATACTGGAAACATTAGACCCAATAGTCTATGTTATATTACCTTCTATGCTTCGATTTTCAATAGCTGCGATAGAGGTGTATGGGAATACAAAATTGGATCTTCAAGTTGGAAAAAACCAGAGAGCGAACTAGACAACTTCGACTCCACAGGGCCAACAGAACCAACAAAAAAATCGTTCAGAGTCTGGGCAATAGGTTCAATACCAAATATCACTGGGGCATCGACTTTAACGATCCGTGTCAAATTAGGTAGTAAGTATTTCACTGGCAATCCTCTCCCAATTCAAATAGCCCCCTTGGCTAAGCCAGAAGAAGGTTCTGAAATTCCTGAGCTAGCGACTGCTTTAAATTCCGCAAGTCTGAAAGGCGAAAACATAAAACCAAATACCTCATTTTTGATGTATCCCAATCCTTCAGATAGCCAAGTAAATATTTCGATCAATTCCAGCGATGACAGAGACTGCACTCTTTCAATAAAAGATATATACGGCCGCACCATTCTGTCTCAAATCGATAAATTGTTTGTGGGTAGCAATGCATTATCCTTGAATGTTGCTGGTCTAAGTCCAGGAATATACATTTTATCAATGGTAGACAAGTCTGGGTTACTACTCGAAAGTCAGAAACTTCAGATCGTTCGGTAAAGCTAATTCAGCTATTTCACATCAGGTTTTCCGAACGGAAATCTAAGTGAAATAGCAGACTTTCAATAATTATAACTAATCATTAAGAATAGCCCAAAATCTACTTTCCTCACTCACACATACCGAACAATCTACCACCAAACCATGAAAAAGTCGACACCGCTACTACTATCTCTGATCATTTTGATCACCACTTTTTCCTGCATGAACAAATATGCAGTATTGAACATCAAAACTGTTACTGAAAACACTGATGTGAAAGCGTGGGTTGCAAATGGGTCTTCCCTGACGGAGACAGTGGCCAATAAAGCACGCCTCGATGTACAAACCAAAGGCCTGCCTTTTCTTTCCACCAAAAAAAATGTAGAACTATTCTATTCCAAATATGGATATGAGAACGCAGAACAAAATACTTATGTAAGTTTCTTCAACTCGTATCGAAAAGCTCAAAATTATGCCACCCCGATTAATGTTCCCGAGCTTAAACCTAGTAGTTATTACTACGCAGTTTCCATCGAATCCACACCCTCCAATGCACAGGCCTACATCAATGGAGCATTCATAGGCAATACGCCAATTGTTGATCACTTGTATAAATACAACATTACCTCAAAAAATGCGGATAGTTTAAAAATCACTGTTACACAATCCAATCATCGAACAGAGCAGATCAACTTGTACATTGCCAATAAAAGATTCAAAAATGACAGGGATGCTCAAGCGAATCGGTATTTGGCAAAACTAACCTTAAAACCCGAGCGATTTTATCATACCGTCAAAGTGGAAACCGACGTAGAAAATACTCAGGTATTCCTTGACAATGAGAAAATTGGGACTACACCCTTAACCAAAACCATTGAGTTTTTCACTGGAGACCCCAGCAAGAGAAGACTCATTAAAATTGAGCACCCTGATTATAAAACTGTCGAAAGAACAAT
>JAIYAV010000164.1 GCA_027488855.1 Saprospiraceae bacterium | reverse complement strand
TCCCAAGGCCGTAACATTGAGCGTTATGGTGTACGGATCACATTTTGCATTGGTAACTCCAGTATTGGTGATGGTGAAACTCCCGCAAGCAGGCAAGGCGTTTACGGTAATGGTGAGGTCACAGCTATTGAAGGTCAAGTTTGAACTACCACTTACTGCAGTCCACTGTCCTTCACAAATAACCCCATTAGCGTTCAGCAGGTCAGACAGAGAAATCCTATCGCCGACTTTCGCTCCGCAGGAGGATGCGTTAATGGTGTTGCTGACAGGACAGCATTCTGATAAAATCGCGATGCCTTTGGCAAAGCCAATACCAGGTACCGGGCCTATTGCGGCGGCATCAGGAGTCAGGTTAGTATTCCAGCGATACACACAATCTTCACCAGGGTTAAGCGATGTTGTGTAAAGCCGGTTAGACGTTTTGCTGTACACAATACCAACGGCTTGGTTCCAACCCATGCCATCACCACCTTGGTCGTCAATTGGACCCGCGCCCAAAAAGGCAAACGTAGAACTAAACTTCAACAGGCGGGATTTGGTCCCAAAATTGTCGCGGTTGCCTTCCACTACATAAATGTTGCCGGCGTCGTCGGCAGTAATACCCTGTAGACCTTGAAATGCGTAGGCTGGGCTGAGTCCTCCATAAGTGGGATTGACATTTAGTTCAATCACAGGGCTGAATGTCGTATTGCTGGTAAAATTGGCAGCCGTAGGCGTAAAAACCCAAATCTTGCCACTTTGATTGGTAACATAAAACCGTCCGTTTTCATCAATACTGAAGCCCCAGTCGGTAGAACCATCACCCAACTGAACATAGCCTACCTGAGCTCCTGTGCAGGGATCAAATTTGTAAATACGGCCATCAGGGCCATTGGAGTAGATAAAACCATCGTAAGAATCAATATTAAAGAGATCACTAATGTTCGGGATATTGAAAGTGCTTGAGGGTGTAATATTCCCGGCACAGTCCAAACGACGTATTTGATTGGGTGAATTATAATCTGAACCAACATACAAGTAGCCGTTTCGGTCGACACCCAAACCGTGAGGGTTATTCAATTGTGTCACACCACTTCCAGGATACCAAACATTGCCACCATTTAGTACTTCTGTCAGGACTCCGTTGGTAGAAGTTACCCCGAATTTGTGTACCCTCCCCGCACCAACTACTTCGTTTACATAAATGAATTCTTTGCAGGTGGTGGTGGAGGAACCACAAGTTACCGCCGCTACCATCACCGGCACATCTACAAAGCAACCAGCCGCGCCATTGAACACCCGAACAATATACGTACCACCCGTATTCGGAATGGTAGTGGATACATCTTGCCCTATTGCCGTAAAGGTAGTAGCCGGGTAAGCAGGGCCATTATACGTGACTGCACCTGCGGTGCTGATGCCGAAGTTGGTAACCCCTGTAGCTGTAGCAAAGGTTATTTTGCCATTGTTGTTGGCTAAGGCACTCGTGCAGGTCGGAGCGGTCGGAGTAAAGGTGGCGCTGGGGGATACACATTGAAGCTTATACCCCGCATCTACCAGAATATTGTCTTTAGCTAAACCAGATCCATTGACATCAATCACTACCAATGGGCTATTCCCGGTGGGTTGATTGGCCACCGAGGTATTGTCTGTTGTTCCTAATGCTTGAGGACTAACCAGATTTTTTGTACCCTGCGAAACCGAAGTAGGGAACTTTACATAGTAACTTCCCGAGTTGAGATTGGGAAAAAGGTAGTTTCCGGGTTCACCTAATGAGTTATTCACGGTAACGGTTTCCGTGATCTTTGTATCATCTCCCCCACCAATGGTATTGTCGCCCCCTGGTGACCACAACTCAACGGTAACTCCATTCAGACCCATCTCGCCTGCGTCAACATCCCCATCATTGTTGCTGTCCATCCAGACATAGTTACCGATCGATCCTTTCGGATTGGGTTTGACTTTAATACCTACTTTGTTTGGTTCTGCAGGTAGTAGGTTGGAATTGTCATCGGTACGAGTGGATTTGAAAGCGAAAGAGTTCCAAGCAATTTCATTATTGGTTGGCGCATCAATTGGTGCAATCATATTCCAAGTAAGTACGATAGAATCACCTGGAGCCAATACCGTACTGCCATAGTCAAATCGTAAAGCGCGTACGGTGGTAAGATCACCGGGAGGGGTCGTACTCCAGTTTGGCGCAGTATTGCCACTCGTACCGGCATCAAATTCTGTACGCTCCGGATTTTGAACCGTAGAGTATTCAACGGTTACTCCTGGAGAAGCAGAAATAGCCGATGCCAGGTTGGGCTGCCATTGAGTAAGACGAGGGGTAGAGCTGATTACTGAAACGTCGCCAATGTACGGTAAGATGTCCAGTACTTTAATGTTGGTTTGGGGTATATTGCCCAAATTGGTAATGACCAGACGATAATTGGCTGCTCCACCTGGTACAGTAGCGCCAAATTCCGGATATTTGGTGAATTTGGTATCACATTCGCCTTTTACCCACTTAACTGATTCCAAAGCTGCCGATTGCGCAACTGTGAATATACGTGAATAGGGTGTACGAGTTTGGCACAGATACTCGTTCACATCACCGTCGCCATCCAAGTCCCGCACATCTTTCGAAGGATTACTTCCATCCGGAAAACCGCTTGCAGAAGAATTGGGGCCTGAAGGACCGCAAAATTCGTTGTTCCCACCCGGTTGATTCGAGAACAGGTTTACGTCGTTTTGGTAACTACCCGTCGGTGTACCAGCTTTGACCCGGGTGTAAAACACTATTTTCCACTCTGTATTTTTCTTAATTACAAAACCTGGTGTGTTGGCCTGTGTAAATCTAAACCGAACCAATTGGCGACCTGTACCTTGATAGTTGTCAATGACATCAGGTGTAATAGCAGGTACAACACTACTGCCTTGACCAGTTGGTTGGATAAATCCATCGTATCGTAGTTGGGCCGGGAGGAGGTCTGCCATCACAAAATCGGTCAGATCAATGGCTGCTCCGTAGGCTGGCAAATCCAATGACCACTGCATCCGCTCGCCCGGTATAAAGGTACTTTGCGACTGCCCTGCCGCATTATTTAACGATTTAAAAGTGTATAGATAAACCGTACCTGGACGCAATTCCAAATCCATGCTTGTTTGGCAAGCGCCTGGCGTACCGCCACTGGTGTATGTTACCTGAGCAGCAAAGGGACGAACGGTATAGGGCTGGGTTTGAGACAACACCCAAGCATTGCCATCCCGGTCAGGTTCCTGTGGGCGAACTTCAAAGGCTATATCACCAACAAAACCAGGATCAACAGTGCCAAAGTTGTATTCTATTTCTACAATTGAACCATCGCCATCGCCATTGTTTATCAAGACTGCACCTGAATTGGGCGGCACAGACGTTGAAAAAGGCGACCCTGCAAGAGTGGTATATACACCATTTTTATCCTTCAGCCGGACGGTATAAAAACCATCCTGATCAAATAGTAAATTCTGAGGACTAATCTTGGTTATTTTGGTCTCTTTCGGAATCTGGACTGTAACGATATAGTTGCTGAGCGTCGTGGTTCCATTGTTCTGGAGACGTCCAATATAGCCAACGCCTTCGTTTCCCCCTTGCTGTATAAAGTTTCTTCCGTTCTGAAACTCGGAGAGTATCTGACAACTGGCACCGCCAGGACCCGGGCCTTGTAATGTGATGTCTTTATTACAGGAGTTTTGCAGCACCAATTGCTCGCCGCCGCCGCCAAGTGGGGTGCCGTATAAAACGGGATTAAGCAATTGCTGCGAAGGTGCCGTAAACGTGCCTGATGGATAAGTTATATTGAAAGTTAGATTGTATGCATCATACAAAAAGTTTGGATTCTGATCATTAGAAAAATTATCAGAAGTCAAAGCAGGCAGATTCCAGACTATTTTATTGTTGCCAGCATCAAAAGCCCCTCCTTGTCCAATAGCCGTTACAATGGCGCCAGGCGCTACTGGTAGTTCAGCCCGCAAACCTGAATGGTTTAGCACACCGGGTGATACATTATATCGGAAGCCAATCCGCCCAGGCAGTGGGCGGTCAAGCGTCAAATTGCTCTGCGACACAAACAAATCAAACCCGCAACTGAATTGGGCACCCGCCGTAAAAGTCATGGTTACGCCACTTGGAGCATTCACTGATTGTGATACCGGGCTGGTACTCTGCATGGAAGCCGAGAAGACAGCCGTTTGGCCATTGGGCGTATAACCAGGTCTCGACCGAAACGTGATCGGGATTTCACCCGTTGCACCTGCATTAAGACCATTGGCAAAATTGATGGTGAGCACATACCCTCCTCCTGTAACGGGAGGATTAATGCCATTAGGAATTGCGGGGGTGACCGTAAATCCGGTGCTATGTACTGAGTTGGTTACAAAAATTGCCTGTGGGTTCTGGATACGGGGGTCTATATAATCCGGAAGTGGTATAGTAATGGTAACTCCAGAAATAGAGGGGTTGGTGGTACTGGAGTAGCTGTACTTTGCTTTAATGATAAAAGGGGATCCCGAAGGCACTGTGGTGCTTGCTGGGCCTTCGAGTGTAAGTTGAAGCTGTGCAGCAGCAGGAAAAGCAAAAAAGCACACTAAGCCTAACACCAATAGCGAAGACATTAGGGTACTGTAGCTACGCGAAGGGAATACTTTTATGCTATTCAAATCTCGAAGCTTCATTACGAGGAAAAAATCTAATCTTTTGACAAACAAGACATTTAACCCATCGTCTACTAACGTAGGATACATCCTTTGCATTTGTCTTAATAACAAACGGATGAAAACAAAAAGGCAAAATCCGACTAAAGAAGTCAAGATAAGCGAAGATAGTCCGCCCCCTAAAGCAGATACAATAGCCCTCGGGCTACTGGGAAAACTTGAGGCAGCAGTAGCAATAATGCCCAAGATGGCAAACAGAATTAGTGAAATTCTGAGTAGTGCTTTTCGCAGATAGCTCTGCTTTTTTGTCATTGGAGTAAAGGTCGTCTGCATAAGGTTTTTTTATTAAAAAGGCTGAAAAGAAACGAGATTATGCTAAAAATTGTGAAAAGAAAAAGCCATACAAAGCCTGCATGCAAGCATGTATATTTCTTGCTAAACCTTTCAATATGAGAAGTTTAGTACGAAAAAACACAGCATTTTGATTTACAGTGAACTATGCTTTTCAAGTCAATTTTGAAAAAGCAAAGGATTAGCTTGGAATTTTTGAATTGGGAATGGTTATTGGGAAAACTTAATCAGTTGTTGGGAAAACTTTGATGCAAAAAAACGATAACGTGAACTGGTGGTAGCTATAACTTCATCAGTAAAAAACACATCATGATGTTATTATTTAAAAAAAAATACATTTTGATGTAGTCCATCTTTTTACTTCTTGCGTTTCCGCATTTTACTACCTTTGAGCCACCTATATTCCCAAGCCTACCTGTTCTAAAACCCAATGTAGTATCGTAAGTGGTGGAACTGTAATAATTTGACCTTATTCACTTTACCTATAAATGATGGAATAATGGAATGCTGCAAGGTGTTTTTAAACAATACCTCCTTCATCTTAAACAAAGTAATTACAGCAAGCAACTTGGCGTTGCTGGTACTGTTGAGTTTCAATCCATGCCAGGCACAATCCCCTCCGAGTAGTCTTGAACGTGAACTGCGCTTAAGGCAAGATTCTCTCCGCAATCCAGAATTGGCTAAATCGGTATCCCGCCAAGCCAGGATATTATTAGATATGGCTACCCTGTGTGAAGATAGCCTGCGTTATGGGCAAGCAGTGAAATATTTGTACCAGCTGAGCAAACTCCCGAGGGTAAAAGCTGCCTGTACCCCCAAATTTTGGTACAATTTCAGCAATAGCCTGGGAATTGATCTTCGCGAGATTGGCCAGTATGCTGCCGCTGAAAAATGGTTGATGGAAGCCGCTCAGACCTCCGAATCCAATGAATTGGGGTTTAGTGGGGCGTATGCCAATTTGTACGACCTTTATATACGCACCAACAATTTTGCCAAAGCTCAAGCAGCTGCCTCAAAATACATTGATGCCGCTGCGCAAGCTCAGTCATTGCCTAAAATTGCTTTTGGTAATTATCTCATGGGAAGGGCTTTGGTTGCGAGTCAATATTTTTCCTCCGCAGAGCGGTATCTAAAAAATGCTACGCGACAGTACCTTCAGCTCAAAGATTCTAGTCAATTAGGGCTTATAAATATGCAATGGGGGCATATTCATGCGCACAAAAAAAATTATTCCTTAGCGAAGAAATACCATCAAACGGCCTATGAAAATTCATTGCGGTACAATCCGTCGGCAGTACCTTATGCCATAATGAATATAGCAAACATCGAAAGTGAACAAAAGGAACACCAAAAAGCCATTACAAGACTAAATGCAGCCCTGGTTCAGGTTCAAAATGCTCAAGATCTGCCCGGAGAAACCCAGTGTCTGTATAAATTTGCGATTATTTACCTTCGAGCGGGTATGCCCCAAAAGGCACTTGCGTTTGCTCAAGAAGCGCTTAATCTCACCCTACGTACCCATGATCTGTATTACAAAAATAAAATAGTTAGCCTATTGCCAGAAATTTACGCAGCCAACGGGCAATGGAAAGAAGCTTATACCAGCGTCCAGCTAATCCGTTTTCAAGCAGATTCACTGCTCATCAGTGCTGGAGAATTGAGCCGAGAACTTGAGCTGCAAGTGCAGCAAGTTTCCTATCAAAAGAAGCTAACTGCTCAAGTACTTGAGGTAGAAAAGTCAAGAAGAATTGCCAATTTCAATCTCATGGCTGTGGCGTTAGTGGCTATGCTTGGAATCATTGTGTTCCTGTTCTACCGCAACTTGGCTTTGACTACCCAAAATCGAATGGTACAAGTGGAGCAGGAAGCTTTGCAAAAAACGGAAGAGCTAAGAGCATTCAGCTATACCCTAGGCCATGACTTGAAATCCCCGATTGAAAATGCCCAAATGCTCCTCCAGCGATTCGAAAAACAATTTGCCTTTCAGCTTAGTGCGGAAGCAACAGTTCAGCTACTCAAGCTCAAAGCCTTTCATTTGGATGCTCAAACCTTACTGGAGGGAATGTTGGTGTATGCCCAAAATGATCAACTCCCTTTTCAACCCAGCCTGTTCGAAACAACAAGAGTGGTTAAATCTTTGATCGATACGATAAAAGAAGCTGAACCAGACCGTAATTTGGAATTCAAGATTGGAGATTTACCCAATTTATCTGGTGATTCGTTTATGCTCCGGCAAGTGATGGCCAATTTGTTGCTCAATGCGGTGAAATTCACCAATGGAAAAACCCCAGCCGTTATTAAAATCAATGCTACCTCTAAAGAAGAGGGTTGGGAAATTTGGGTGAAAGACAACGGAGTAGGTTTTCCACCCGAATCAGCATCCCGGATCTTCGACCTCTTTAGCACTAGTCACGATCGAACAGTCTTTGCTGGCAATGGAATTGGCTTGGCCATTGTAAAAAGAATTATAGAAAAACACCAAGGCAAGGTCTGGTCAAAAGTCAACCCGGAAGGTGGCGCTACGGTGGGGTTTTTTATTCCTAATGTTGCACAATAGAACTTGTTTATCCTCAAAAACCACATCATGATGTTATTTTAACGTGTGAGAAACGGCATTTCGATCCTTTCTTTTTTAGAAACTTTATGAATTATTTTTAACGCTGTAAGTATATCTCCAATGTTGAACATAGCAATCATCGAAGACGACCATTTTTTTCGTTCGGAATTGGAATCCAGTATGAATTTTCAACCTACTTGGAAATGCATCATAAGCTCCCCGTCTGCTGAGCATTTCAAAGAAAATCTCCCAAAACGCCTGCGCATTGATTTTGCATTTGTGGATATTCATCTGCCCGGAAAATCAGGGATTGATTTAATCCCATTCATTCGGAGTAAATCCCCTAATGCGGAAATTATTATTTTGACTCGGTCTGAAGATCGCAATGACTTATTGCAATCTTTTCACCATGGAGCTACTGGTTATTTAAATAAGGGATTCTCTTTGCTGCAACTGCCACAGTTCATCAAAACTGTAACTGATGGCGGGGCTTTAATTTCGCCTAACATGGCTAAATATTTGGTGCAATATTTCAACCCGACTGGTACAGGAATAAGCGATTCTAGTGTGTTGAGTCTTAAAGAAAAACAGGTTTTGGATCGCCTCGCTGAAGGAAATACGTATCAGGAAGTGGCCGATATCATTGGCCTTACTAAGGACGGGGTGCGTTCTCATGTAAAAAATATTTACTCCAAGCTCAATGTCAATAAGCGTGATGAAGCGATCCGAGCATGGAAAAACATTAGCGATGAATGAATGCAATAAGTAGTGGGGCAAAATAATGCACCGCGAAAAAATTATTTTTTCCTTGGATGATTTATAAAACCCACCAAACCACACCATAATGTGGTTTTTAGCCTAGACTGGATACCCTTAATCTGGTTTTTCTCTCCCACTTTTGTAAAAGATTTCCTTAGATCATGTTTATGCCCGGTAAAGTATGATCAGGTGATTTTTTCTGTCATAAATATATGTTTCCCCTTGTATTTATGCTAGTGTTTCTGTCCCCCCAACTTTTTACTTCCTTCCCATTTTTTTCTGGCCATTCCATTTCACTCACTTGGTGTCATTAATTCGTATTGCAGATGCTAACCAATAACAACAAGTCTATGAAAAAACGACCTTTGAACACAAAGCCCAAAGCGGAACACAAGTCTGATGAAGCGGTTTTGATGGAAAAACCGGAAGCAGGGACGCTAAAGGAAATCCGCAAAAATGAGTCCATCAAGAAACAGTTTGCCCAGAATGCCATCATTTACGAGCGGATAAAATGCCCGATTGCGGCGATAGCCTGCTGTTTCATTCACCAGATTTGAAAGCTTTAGAACTGGCGATGTCCCTGTTTTTGCCTATCTTTGCCTGTAAAGCTTTCCAATATGGCACGCAAAAGGCTCCCCATTGGGTTACAGGATTTCCGGAAGATCATCGAAAACGACTTGCTTGTTCCAAAACCTTTATGTCGTTTGAGCCAAAGATTTTTTCATGATCCTAATGGGCTCCTTTAGCCAAATGCTGATGCCTTTTTCGGATATGGTTACAGGATAAACGCCACGCTGAACATGGATGGGCTTATCCAACTGTAAGCACGAATCAATAGCTGGAGTGGTTGTCCAGTCTTCATCAATTGAAAAATAGAAATCGGCAAAAAGTGCTTTCCAGGCAGCCGTTTGTGCAAAGGATGCATCAAACCTTAAACCGACGCTGTGCTCGTTTTCATTGAACAACAACTTTCCCTGAGCCTT
>JAIYAV010000002.1 GCA_027488855.1 Saprospiraceae bacterium | reverse complement strand
TGTATCCCCAATACCTCTACCGTTTTAAAAATCCACTAGATGAAAAAACTGGTTTTTCCCTTGCTCCTCTTGTCATTTTTAATTACAGAATTCACGAAAAATCGAACAAAACATCCATGGTCAAAGAAGTATGGACAAGCGATTGCGCATGTACATTTGGGGTTAAACCATAGGTGCTGATAAACGTCAGCCAAACCGCTTTGGTGGTTTTAGTGCTGTCTTTAAAGACACCTATTTTGCGGCGCAAATCTTCGGAATAGGCTTTGTCAATCGTGAAAGGTTTGATGGAGAATTTCATTTCACAGAGATTGATAACCTGGTCGCGTCTATCAATCAATAAGTCAATTTGGGCTTTTTCGTAACCGTCGCTGCCAAGCCAAGCCGAAGATTGAGTTTGCACACTGCCGATACCCAATGCCCGCTTAATCTGTGGGAGGTGAAGGAGACAGATTTGTTCAAAAGCATAGCCACTCCAAGCTCTGGCATTGGGTTGATCTAATCCATTGATCCAAAAATCATCGTCATAGGGGCTATTGTTTTTGATGAATTTGAGGTAAAACAAGGAGTAAAAATCCGTTAATTGATACAATGCTTTGTTTTTGTTTTTGCCGAAAGTATGGTATTTCCTGATAAAACTGCTTTCTTCCAACTCTCTCAAAACCGTTGTGGTGTTGCCGCCGTCGGGTAATTTAGCGGCTTTCAAAAGAGCCTGTCGTTCCATCCCCATTGCCTGTTGGGCAAGTGCTTCGATGACAGCAATGTGTTTGTCTGCTTTTTTAAAAAGACTGGCATATAGCTTTTCAAATTCATTGCGCAGTTTTCCACGGGCTTTAAAACACAAATCATTGATGTTTTGAGCAGCACTTTTGCTTGGATCTATAGCGTTCAGATAGAAGGGAATACCGCCAAAAACCATATACAACTGCAAAATATGGTAACGGTCATAACTGGGTATTTTATCCTTGAAGTAGGCTTCGCACTCTGCCAAAGTGAAGGGTTCAAGGTAAATAGGGTGCGTTACCCGATTGTACAATCCGCCTGTATTGTTGATGAGTTGGTTGATAATCCATGAAGCTGCCGAGCCACAAACGACAAGATTGATGTCCGAACGTGCACTCGCCCAGCTATTCCAAAAATGTTCTAAGGCTGAAATAAAAAATGAATGAGGGGTGTCTAACCACGGTAACTCATCTAAAAATACCGTTTTTTTACCTGTTTTGGGCAACAGTTCAATGCCTTTAATGAGCTGTTGAAAGGCTTGAAACCAGGTCGTCGCGATGGGTTGGTCTTCAAAATCTGGGAAGTAATTAACCAATGCCGCATGAAAATTAGTCAATTGATGCGACAAATCTACGTTTGCAAGGCCTGTCAATTGAAACGTGAATTGACCTTCATAAACATTGCGGATTAGAAAAGTTTTGCCGACCCTTCTGCGCCCATAGACGGCAGCAAAGGTTGAGCTATCCATGCTCAAGAAGGATTGTAGCACAGTTATTTCTCCTTTCCTTCCGATTATTTTCGCCATTTCTATTGTCTTATTTCGGCGGAAAGATAGTATTTTTAATCATTTCCGCCAAAAAATGAATTGATTTTTGGCGGAAATTATTTTATACAAAAAAACGACGCGCACGCTGATGTAAAAACACTTGTGCACCAACTCATAAATTCAAAAAAGACATCTCTTTTTAATAACTTAGGTATTTGAATGCGTTGAAAGCCCCTAATTGATCAGACACATGAAAAAAAACATACTGATTTTAAGTCTGGCGCTGGCAGTAGCCGCTGCCCCCTCAGTACATGCTCAACAGACGGGCACCTGGTTAAAAAAAGTAGAAAAAACCCTGAAAGACTCCATCCTCAGGCGAGCTAAGCGGAGCATGGCCGAGTCGCCCGTCACGGTCACCGCCGAACAATGCACGCGTTCAGCAGGCGGCCCACACGATTTTTACTCCGAAGGCGATTATTGGTGGCCCAATCCCGATGATCCGCAAGGGCCCTACATCCAGCGCGACGGCCAATCGAACCCCGGCAATTTTACGGCCCATCGGCAGGCCATGGTGCGCTTTAGCCAAATCATCGGAGCCTTGGCTTCCGCCTACCGTTTGACCAAAAACGAGCAGTACGTCAAACACGCTTTTACCCACTTACGTGCCTGGTTCATTGATGAGCAAACCCATATGAACCCCTCCCTGCTCTATGCCCAAGCCATCAAAGGCCGGGTGACTGGCCGGGGCATTGGCATCATCGACATGATTCAAATGATGGAGGTGGCCCAAGGGATTCGGGTCATGGAATCGGCAAAGAGTGTAAATCAGGAGGAACTGGCAAAAATCAAAAACTGGTTTGCCCAATACCTGACCTGGGTAACCATCCACCAATACGGCCTCGACGAACGCGACGCCAAAAACAACCACGGCACCTGTTGGGTGATGCAAGTGGCCGTTTTTGCCAAACTGACTGGCAATCAAGCCCTGATCGAAGATTGTAAAAACCGCTTCAAAACCATCCTGCTCCCCAATCAAATGGAGCCCGATGGCAGCTTCCCGCTCGAACTGCGGCGCACCAAACCCTACGGTTATGCCCTCTTCAATCTGGATGCGATGGCGAGCATTTGCCATATTTTATCCGATGAGCAGGAAAACCTCTGGGAATTCACCCTGCCCGATGGCCGCAAACTCCGCAAAGCCATCGAATTCATGTATCCCTTTGTCGCCAACAAATCAAGCTGGACTTTCCCAAAAGACGTGATGTATTGGGAGGAATGGCCCGTAGCGCAACCCTTTTTGCTCTTTGCCTACCAGCAATACCGCCAAAAAGAATGGCTGGAGACTTGGACAAAATTGGAGCATTTCCCCAAAACAGAGGAAGTCGTGCGCAATCTCCCTGTTCGGAATCCAGTGATTTGGTTGAAATGATGGCCTGACTTTAGTGCGAAAGCTGCATTTGACACCTAGTGCTGCGGGAACTAAAACCAGCCTCCATCGCATTGATCTTACCAAACATACTAAAAATCCCAAACAAAGCCGCTATCTTTGCGCCCAAATACGACAGCGAAACATGAAGGTTTCTCTCAACTGGTTGAAGCAATACCTGAATCTGGACGGCCTCAACCCCGAAAAAGTCGGCGAAATATTGACCGACATAGGTTTGGAAGTAGAAAGCATTGAACGTACCGAAAGCATCAAAGGAGGACTGGCAGGCGTAGTGGTAGGCCACGTGTTAGAGCGTGAAAAACACCCCAATGCCGACAAACTTTCTGTGACCAAAGTGGACATCGGTACGGGCAGCTTGCTCAATATCGTTTGTGGAGCGCCCAATGTGGCCGCCGGCCAAAAAGTGCTGGTCGCCACCGTTGGCACCACCTTGTACCCTACCGAAGGCGACCCAATTACCCTGAAAAAAGGTAAAATCCGCGGCGAAGACTCCGAAGGCATGATCTGTGCCGAAGATGAACTCGGCCTGGGTCACGACCACGCGGGCATCATGGTCCTGCCAGAAGATACCCCCGTGGGCCAATCCGCCAAAGACTATTTCCAACTCGAAGAAGACCACCTCATCGAGATTGGCCTCACCCCCAACCGCTCCGACGCGACCAACCATCTGGGTGTAGCCCGCGACTTGGCCGCTGCCCTCAAAATCAACTACGGCCACACTGGTCTGGTTTGTGTACCCGAGGTTGAAAAATTCAAAGTAGACAATCACAGCTTGCCCATTGCGGTGAGCGTTGAAAATACCGAGGCCTGCCCGCGTTACAGCGGGGTAGTCATCAAAGGCATCACCGTAGGAGAATCTCCCGATTGGTTGAAGCGCCGCTTGCAAGCCGTGGACGTGCGCTCGATCAACAACATTGTGGACATCACCAACTTTGTGCTTCACGAACTTGGTCAGCCCCTGCACGCCTTCGACCTGGATGAAATCAAAGGCCGCCAAATCATCGTCAAAACCCTGCCCGCAGGTTCCAAATTCTTGTCTTTGGACGAGGTAGAACGCACCCTGCACGCCGAGGACCTGATGATTTGTGATGGCGACTCCACGGGCATGTGCATCGGCGGGGTATTTGGTGGACTCAACTCCGGGGTCAAAGACAGCACTGTCAATATCTTCCTCGAAGCCGCCCATTTCAGCCCTACTTACATTCGCCGCAGCAGCATGCGCCACAACCTGCGCACCGATGCCGCAAAGGTATTTGAAAAAGGCAGCGACCCCAATGTTACCGTTTTTGCCCTCAAACGCGCTGCCTTGTTGATGCAGGAACTGGCGGGAGGCGAAATCGCATCCGAACTCATCGACATCTACCCGAACCCCGTAGCGCCGCGTGAAATCACGGTGAAATACAGCTACGTGAATGGCCTTTTGGGCGTGGCCCTCAGCCCGGCGGAGATGGAGGAAATTCTCGTCGCGCAAGGCATGAGCATCCTGGCTTCGGATGAGCAGACTTTCACCGTGGCCGTGCCAACCAACAAAGCCGACGTGCTCCGCCCCTCGGATATCGCCGAAGAAGTGCTGCGCATTTACGGTTTCAACCGGGTGGAGATTTCCGAAAAATTCAGCATCTCCGCCGCTCTGGCCCCCAATCCAGATCCAAGTCTGGTGCGCAATGCCATTGGCGACTTTTTGGCTGCGTCAGGTTTCAACGAAATCATGGCGGTATCCCTGTCACAATCACGTTACTACCGCCAAGCCCTCAAAAGTATTGCCGACGAGGAACTGGTGTACATCAACAATACTTCCAACGCGCAGTTGGACATCATGCGCCCAGACATGCTGATCAGCGGTCTGGAAGCCATTGTGCACAACCAAAACCGCCAGCAAACCCGTTTGCGTTTGTTCGAGTTTGGCAAGGTGTACCGCTTCAAAGGGGAAGGTGCCATTGATGAAAAAGCCCAACTCAGTCTTTTCCTGAGTGGCGATCGCTATGGCAAATCCTGGTTGATGAAGTCGCCATTTGAAGGATCCAGCAACAAAACGCCCTATTTCACGCTCAAGGGCTATGTGCAAAACATCCTTTCCCGCCTCGGCTACGAAGGCTACCAGGAAACGGTGTTGGAAAACGATGAGCGTTTTGCTTACGGCTTGACTTACCACCGTGGCCAGCAAGTTTTGGCTACTTTTGGGCGGGTCAGTGGCCAGATGGTCAAAGAATTGGGCGTGCGCAATGAAGTTTATGCCGCCGTTTTTGAATGGGATAAACTGCTGAAAAGCCTGAGAAAACAGAACGTGACCTATCAGGAAGTCAGCAAATTCCCGGCGACCAGTAGAGATTTGGCGCTGATTATTGAAAATTCTGTTAAATTTAGCGATATTGCGGCAATTGCCCGCAAAGTGGGTAAAAAATTGATCAAGGACATTACCCTTTTTGACGTGTACGAGAACGCCCAACAACTCGGCGAAGGAAAACGATCCTATGCCGTAAGTTACTGGTTCGAAGACGCGGAAAAAACCCTCGAAGACAAAGAGGTCGACAAGGTGATGAACCAATTGATCAACGAATACGAAACTAAACTAGGCGCCTTGATTAGGCGTTAATACTAAATGCCAGCGTATTTACGTTGAGCAGCCAGTATAAGTTGAGAGGTTGAGAAGTTGAGAGGTTGAGGCTACCGCAAGCTATTTTGACGAAGATTTCGTCTAAGTCGCTCGCGGTAGCCTCAACTCCTCAACTTTTCAACCCCTCAACTAATTTTGAATTTTGTGATGATCCTAAGATGAACGCATCTGAACAATTTGAACGCATCGAAGTCAAAGTCCGCCAATTGTTGGCCTTGGTCAAACAATTAAAGCGCGACAATGGAGGTTTGCAGGAAGAAAACCGCGAACTCAAAGAGCATATTGCCCAGCGGGATGCCGCTATTCGTGTGTTACAAACTCAGGTGGAGCGCGCTGAACAGGAACTGGTAAAGCTGCGCCGTGAGGAGACCGAGCAATCGGACAAGTTTAAAGAGCAAGTCGATCAGTACGTTAAGGAGATCGACAAGCGCATTGAGTTGTTGGCTAACAATTGACTATAGCATGGAGGGGCAAGAGGAAACGAAGAACATCACGGTTGTAGTTGCCGGACGTCCATATCCCTTGAAAATCAGGGTAGAAGACGAGGCTTCTCTTCGCAAGATAGTCAAAGAAGTCAACGAAAAGATCAATCGTTTTCAACTGACATACACGCATAAAGACAAGCAAGACTGCCTGTCTATGGCGCTTTTGACCTACGCTGTTGATCTGCACAAAACCCAACTCGCCGCCGCTCAGGAAGCCCATCTCTCGGCCAAACTTTCTAACCTGGAAGCTCTCTTGGATCAGGAAGTATAATATTTAAAAAAATCGGAAAAAACGACTTTATGGCAGAAATTGGAATAGGCGCCGTCATCGGGTTAGTCATTGGTGCAGTAGCGGGATACTTTTTGGTTCAATTTTTTTTAAATAAATCTAGACAGCAGAAACTAGAAGAACTCAATTCCCAAGCTGACTTACAGATTAAAGAAGCCCGTTTATCGGCCAAACGTATTGTAGACGAAGCAGAAACCAAAGCGGAGAAGATCGTCAATCAAGCGGAAAGCAAAAACGAACGCATCAAACAAAATAAAATTCAGGAGGCCAAAGACCATTTTGCCAAACTGAAATCTGACTTTGATAGCCGCAAGTCCCAACAGTTGGTGGAAATGAAAGAGCGCGAGATGGAAATCAAATCGCTCGAATCAGAATTCAAGTCCAAGGAAGAAAAAATCGAAACGCGTCAGCGTGCGCTGGAACAGCAAAAATCCGAGTTCGACCTGAAAGAAGCCGAAACCGTTGCCATCCGCGAGAACCTGGAGAAGCAGCTGAAAATTGTGGCCAAAAAACGGGAAGAACTGGACCAAGCCAACGAAATCCGCATCAAGGAACTGGAAATCATCTCTCGTTTGAGCGAGCAAGAAGCGAAGGAGCAACTGCTCGACGCCGTACGCGCCAAGGCCCAAACCGATGCGATGTCGATCGTGAAAGAATCCATCGAACAGGCCAAAATGGATGCCAACAAGGAGGCGAAAAAAATCGTCATCCAGACCATCCAGCGCATGTGTGCGGAATATACCATCGAGAACACCGTTTCGGTATTCCACCTGGAATCGGACGACATGAAAGGCCAGATCATCGGTCGAGAAGGTCGCAACATCCGGGCTCTAGAAGCTGCTACAGGAGCTGAAATCGTGGTAGACGATACCCCGGAAGCAATCGTGATCTCCAGCTTTGACCCCATCCGCCGCGAAGTCGCGCGTTTGGCCCTCAAAAAACTGGTGGCCGACGGTCGCATCCACCCTGCTCGCATCGAAGAGGTAGTGGCCAAAACCCGCAAACAACTCGACGAGCAGATTGTAGAAATTGGCGAAAAAACCGTGATCGATCTCGATTTGCACGGCCTCGATCCGTACCTGGTGAAAATGGTGGGACGTATGCGTTTCCGCTCTTCCTACGGGCAGAACCTGATCAAACACTCCATCGAAACCGCCAACCTCTGCGCCATCATGGCCGCGGAATTGGGCCTCAACGCCAAACAGATCAAACTGGCCAAACGGGCCGGCTTGCTCCACGACATTGGCAAGGTAGCGGAAGAGGAATCTGAATTGAGCCACGCCATCCTCGGGATGCAGTTGTGCGAAAAATACAAGGAACACCCCGCAGTGGTCAACGCCGTTGGTGCCCACCACGATGAAGTAGAAATGAACAACATCATTTCGCCCATCGTACAGGCTTGTGACGCCATCTCGGGTGCACGCCCAGGTGCCCGCCGCGAAATCCTGGAAAGTTACCTCAAGCGCATCGGTGAGCTCGAAGAGCTGGCTATGGCGCATGAGGGTGTCACCAAAGCTTTCGCCATGCAGGCTGGCCGCGAATTGCGCGTCATCGTAGAAAGTGAAAAAGTAACCGACCAATATGCCGACGACCTGGCCTTTATGATCTCACAAAAGATCCAGGACGAAATGCAGTATCCCGGCCAGATCAAAGTAACGGTGATCCGGGAGAAACGGGCGGTGGCTTTCGCAAGGTAAAATATACTCGATTATAATGAATTTTGGTAAGCGCCTGTTTGGGAAACTGAGCAGGCGCTTGTTTTTTGGGGAGGCTTGAATTTGTTCGGGAACAATAGATTGTCTCATTTTGTATTATCTTTGTACAAGTTGTAAATTCAAAATTATGGTTCAGCGACTGCTTATCAATGGAGAACCGGAGTATATTGAGTTTTATCCCAAACTTGAGCGAGAGGATGAAAATGGGCGTTGGTGGGTTTTGCAGAATGGGAAGTATGCGCTGAAATTTAGAGAGGAGCCTTTAGGGCAGTTCAAATCATTTGTGGACATACCTGCCGAAATAGAAATTGATTTTTTAACTGAGGAAGAACTGAAGAGCCACATCAATGACCTGATTGATGAGCAATTGACAGCACAGCGAGATGGCTTGGAGCCAGAGCTTGAAACGCCCAATAACGCCAGACCGTATCCCTATGATCCAAAAACGATTTCCATCCATAGTTACAATTGGTCACTCGATTACATTTTACAGTTGCTCAATCGGGATATCATTAACCTATCTCCGGATTTTCAACGGAATTTTGTGTGGGATCACAAACAACAGTCTCAACTGATTGAGAGCATTTTATTGGGTATCCCTATTCCTACTTTTTACCTAGCAAAAACGGAAAAGAGGTTCAATGTTGTCGATGGTTTACAACGGCTTACGACCATCAAAAGGTTTATGAACAATGAATTCCCTCTTAGGCATCTTGAATACTTAAAAAAAGGCAGTACGACTGAAAATGACTTGGAAGGTCGCTACTTCAAGAGTGAAGGAAAAAAAGAGGGCATTGGGGAGGACTATGATTTTGTGTTGCGTTCTACTCAAATGAACGTGAATGTAATTGATGCAAGCACCCCAAGTCAAGTAAAATTTGATATTTTTCGCCGCTTAAATGCCAATGGTAAGCCTTTAAATAAGCAGGAGATTCGGAATTGTATGATGGAGGATGCTCCGCGTGAACTCATCAACAGAATGGCTAAATCAGCAATTTTTCAAGCAGCAACCGATAACAGTGTAACCACTACCCGGATGAACGCGCAAGAGCTGGTGATGCGCTTCATTGGTTTTTGGTACAACAAAATCTTGAAGTCTGGAGATTTTAACTATCAGGGAGACATGCAGTTTTTCCTGGATGAATTGGTGGACAGACTCAATAAAGACAACGGAAAATACCACCAAATCCTTGAGCGTGACTTTGAGCAGGCAATGCGCAACGCACATCACCTTTTTGGTAAATATGCGTTTAGAAAATGCTTGTTAAAGGACCTCAAGCCGGGGGCAAATCGACAACTGATCAACAAGTCCCTTTTCACTACCTGGTCTGTTTCCTTGTGTAGCTTAAATCCACAGGTGGTTGCTCAAACCATGCCTCCAGGCGCCTTTGCGCAGCTCCTTGCTCAAGAACTAGAAAAGCCAAAAAAGGCAGGAGAAATGAGCTATTATGAATCGGTAACCATCGGTACCAATGATAAACCCTCCTTGGATTTTGCATTCACCACAACTGAAAACCTGATCAAAACCCATTTGAATAAAAAATGAGTTACTTAGAAAAACTTTCCATCAAAGGCTTTAAGGCATTTACGGAAGAAACAAGTATAGATTTTAAAAAACTGACGGTACTGGCTGGGGCGAATTCGGTGGGGAAGTCGTCGGTTATTCAGGCGATTCTATTTGGACGAATTTCATTTACTGGAGGGGTAGACATGTATTATCAAAAATTCAGAGACTTTTTGCATATCCCGTTAAATGGAATCTTTAACCTTTCATTAGGAACTACTCGTGATATTACTTCATCAAATAGGATGGTTTTTGATTATTTTTTTCGAGGGAAAAAGAATGTCATATTGAATATTGAGGTACCCATTGACAAAAATTATTTGAAGTGCCCTATAGAAATCCTCAAGAATGGAAATGGTTTTACCATTTTAGAGTCGGATTTTTTTTATTTAGCTGCGGAACGTATAGGTCCACGAATTTTGTATGATGAAGGTTTGGAGTATAGGTTTATAGGTTATCAAGGAGAATATACTGTTCAAACTCTGGTAGAGGGATTGACGTCATTGACTCCTCCTTCTCTAAATTTTCATTCTGTTACAAATACAATTGGAGAGTCAACGAATAACCTCATTGATCAAGTGAATTATTGGATGGAGTATATCTTGCCTGGGACAAACATTTCCGCAAATCGTTTAAAAGAAGTTAATAAATCAGTAGCGACGGTTAATAATCATACGATGCCAAACGTTGGTTTTGGTGTTTCATATATTTTACCCATAGTTGTAGCGGGTTTGATCGCAAAAGATCAGCAAGTCCAAGAAAGAACTTCATGGCTTATCATCGAAAACCCCGAAGCCCACCTCCATCCCTCTGGCCAAACCAGAATCGGAGAATTCCTCGCCGCCGTTGCCGCCCAAGAAGGTGTTCAGGTCATCATCGAAACTCATAGTGAACACGTCATCAATGGCATTCGGGTTGCCGCTTTAAAGGATTACATCAAA
Organism: Saprospiraceae bacterium; assembly: GCA_027488855.1. Classification (GTDB taxonomy): domain Bacteria; phylum Bacteroidota; class Bacteroidia; order Chitinophagales; family Saprospiraceae; genus Haliscomenobacter. The sequence goes on along the minus strand of JAIYAV010000002.1, from coordinate 741 downwards.
CCCTCGGATATACTGGTCAACTTTTTACATCGTGACGAAAAAAAGGATCGGAAAATTCAAATACGCCCTATCGAAATCAAAGACAATGGAGAATTTTCGAGTTTTCCTCCCGGCTTTTTTGATCAACATGCTCAAAATTTAATTGAGATGACAAAATATAGGATGAAGAAAAAATGAAGCCGGCCAATTTAATGATCCCTCATTCAACATACATCTGGGAAAATCCAGATGTCGATCTTACTGAAGCGCTCAATAAGTTTGAATTGGCACATAAACTGGCTACTGATAACGAAGATGTACTCTTTCACATGCCAGACATTTGGTCGCAAATGATTGATGGAGAATCTTTTTTGCAAATATTAGCCAATACTGAGATTGCACAATCTAAATTTCCTTGGCTTTTGATAAACCACTGGGATTTTTTATTTACCACTTTTTTGTTTAACCTTAGTGAACCACCTAATCATATAGCCGGTTTGGGCGATCTAGATCAGGAGTTCCCTAATGAGAATAATGGCATTTTTCATCTTGATAACCATGAAACTCCAAGACATGTTTATGATGAAAATTCATGGTATAAATTGCACTGGGATTACCTCAGAGATCATCCTGAAAATATTAATTGAGTGCATGACAAAATTGGGGCAGATATAGGACTAAGCAGCCCTTGCATTTGCTAATTTTTGCTCAGCATTAATCCTAAATTCCATGAAAGCCTCCATATCGCCATTGATTTTTACG
>JAIYAV010000212.1 GCA_027488855.1 Saprospiraceae bacterium | reverse complement strand
GTTGACTTCGTAAACACAGTTGGTGAAACGGGAATGAACTGCGGTGGAATCGTGAGCCCTGATGGCCGGATTTGGACTGCTGAAGAATGGTGGCGTACCAACAACAGCTCAATCTTCACGGGTCAGAACTTGAGTACCTCCGCAAGTGGTGCTTTTCCTTACCGTGTTGGAACAGTTTCCACTGCAATGGGTGTACGCGACACGGCTGATTTCACCATCAAGACCGACCTGCCTGGTATCTTCAATGGCAAAAAAATCAAAAAATACCAAAACTTCAACTGGTTGGTAGAAATTGACCCCATCCAGGCAAAAGCCATCCGCAAGCAATACAACTGGGGCCGTCAGCCATTCGAAGGTGGTGCCATCAGCCAAGATTTGAAGACAGTTTACTTTGGTCCAGACGAAACTCCAGGTTTCTGGGGTAAGTTTGAAGCAGAAAAAGCTGGCGATTACAGCAAAGGCAAGTTGTACGTGTACAAGCACGACATCAAGGGCTACAAATGGGTTGAAATCAACCAGGCTGACTCTGCCAGCATGTTTAACCACCACGCTGAAGCAACCAAATTGGGCGCTACCATGTACGCTCGGATTGAGTGGGTAGCTATTGACTACAAGACCGGTCTCGTATATTGGACTGAAACGGGTAACGATTTATTAGGGAATGGCTTTGCAGCTGGAGCTACCAGAGGTGGAGTAGTTGATCCTTACCACGCTGCTCGGGCAACCAAGCAAGGGGTAACGGCTACCACAACAGGTTCAGCTGGATACAAGGACTACTATGGCCGGGTATGGGCTTATGATCCAGTAAGAGATACCAATTATGTACTGATCGAAGGTGGCCCCGAGTATGCTTCTTCTACCAGCCAGGCTTTTGCCGATTATCCTAAAAAGCACCTTTCTAACCCTGACGGTTTGAACGTAATGACCATTGATGGCAAGTCGTTTTTGGTGATTTGTGAAGATTTGAATGATAGAACGTACAACCGTGTTCCTGCCGGTGTAAGCAACTCTACTTGTGAGGTCTTTTTGTTGGACTTGTCCATCAAAAATCCAACCATCGACAACCTGATCCGTATAACTGCTGTACCAAAAGGTGCAGAAGTTACGGGTGCCATCCCAACTCCTGATGGTAAATCATTGCTGATCAATGCTCAGCACGCCAGTGGCGATAACCCATTCCCTTTCAACCACTCTTTGACCTTTGCGATCAACGGTTTTGACAAATTGAAAGTAACTGCTTTGCAAGAGCCAACCATTGAAAAGGTAGGTTTCAAATTGTATCCTAACCCAACTACCCGCATCGTTTACCTGAACAAAACGACCGACGTAGCCATCTACAACGTAGAAGGCAAGCGCATGCGCGTGGTGCGCAACACCAACCAACTTGACGTAAGCGACCTCACTACGGGTATGTACTTTGTACAAACTGCCGATGGTGAAACTGCCAAGTTGATGGTTCAGCAATAATTCTAGTTTTGCTATATATTCTATATCGTATGAGGTGGCCCAAAGGGGGTCACCTCTACTTTTCTTCATTAGTGTAAACTGAAAACAGTTTCCGATGAAAAAATTTTTCTTTATCCTCCCTTTGTTTGCTCTCCTGGCCTCCGTTTCCAATTGGACGCCATTTAGTGATTTAGATCCTCAACATGCTTTAGATACTGTAAGCAGTCAGTATAAAACAGGGTTAGAAGATTTTTACCAAAGCAGTGTAGAATTGACCAAAGCTTGTTCGCAATTTAAAGCCAATGCTCTCAGTTTGAACCAACTGCAGAAAATTCACCTTGATACCCGACTGGCATTCAAAAAAATCGAGTTTTTAATAGAATACAACGATCACGAGCTAGTCAAAAAATCGCTCAATGGCCCACCGCTACCTAGCCTAATGCCCAATATCCCCAAAATAGAAGTAGTGGAGCCAGTAGGATTGCAAGTCATTGACGACCTGGTATTTGGCGATGATCCTAGGGGAAACAGCGAACAAATTGACAGTTTGGCTCAGCTGCTCCACGCTGAATTGATAAAAATCAAAGCTTATCAACTCAATGTGCCCCTTCAACACCGCTTCGTGTTTGAGGCTGCACGGCAGGAGATCAACCGCATTTTTGCGCTGGGTTTGACCGGATTTGACACCCCTGGATCAGTCAATGCCATCCCGGAAGCCAAAGTTGCATTGGGGGCAGTTAGCCAAGCCATTGCGGCGTATTACCCTTTGCTCGATGAAAAAAAGGTGGGGACAAGTGCTGAATTAAGCAACTTATTTGTAGGTGCCCAGGAATTTTTGGCACAAAACCAGGATTTTGCCCGATTCAATCGCCTGCACTACCTCAAATCTTACCTCAACCCCTTGTATCGAAGCTTGTACGAAGCCCACCGCACTTTGGGCATTGAAACACCTGACGAAACCACCAATTTCCCCCTGGCTTTCCGGTATGGGGCCAAAAATCTTTTTGACCAAAATTTCCTCAATCCCGTTTATTACGGCAATGTTGGAGGGAATAAATTGGAACCAAAAAAAGTAGAGTTAGGGCGTTTGCTTTTTTACGACCCCATCCTTTCTGCCACCAACAAAATGGCTTGTGCCTCTTGCCACAAAGCTGAGTTGGCTTTTACCGATGGCTTGGCGCGCAGCAAAGCTTCCGACGGGGTACATACGATCCTGCGCAATGCCCCTACCTTGATCAACTCCGTTTTTTCCAAAGGTTATTTTTATGACCTCCGCGAGCCCCGACTGGATCGGCAAATCAAACACGTGGCCAACAGTCCAGATGAATTCAATTTGGATTTTTTAGAAATGGCCGACCGATTGAACCAAAGCAAAACCTACCGCCAGCTCTTTTTGGCCGCTTTTCCCGACCTGGGTCAACAACCCATTGGGCAATGGAGCATTTCCAACGCCTTGGGGCAGTACGTAGCCAGCCTGGTAGCCTTCAATAGTCCCTTCGACCAATATGTACGTGGTGAAAAGCAAGATTACCCCATCGCAGCGGCCCGCGGCTTTAATTTGTTCATGGGGAAAGCCGTTTGTGGCACTTGCCATTTTGCACCTACCTTCAGTGGGCTGGTACCGCCATTTTATCAGGATATGGAATCAGAGGTGATTGGTGTACCGGCATCGAAGGACAAAAAAAATCCTCAAGTTGATCCAGATTTCGGTCGGATTGCCAATGGTAAGCCCAGCGATGAAGCCTATTTTTACCAATATTCGTTCAAAACCGTTACCCTGCGCAATGTAGCCCTGACTGCGCCTTACATGCACAACGGGGTATACAATACGCTCGAAGAAGTGATGGATTTTTACAACCTGGGTGGCGGCCAGGGCTTGGGCATCCAAATCCCCCACCAAACCTTACCCTTTGACAATTTGCAACTCAAAAAAGGGGAGATCAAGGACATCATTGCCTTCATGCAAACCTTGACCGATACAACGGGCTTGACCCGCAAACCAGCGACTTTACCTGTATTTGAAACCCAACCTGAATGGAATCGCCGTACCTTGGGCGGCGAATATTAAATAACCTGAATTTTGAATTAATTGCATTGAAATGAATGATGTGCGACTTCTACGAAGTCGATCCGATGACCTCGGAGAGGTCACACATTTGTAGAAAATGGTTGTAGTTAAGATTTTACGACTTCGTAGAAGTCGCACATTTTAAGCAGTTAATTCAAAATTCATGGTAAGTAAGCTTTTGTGATGAATAGATACTGGAGTTTTGTGCTGTTACTCAGCGGCTTTTTTGGATTGTTAGGCGCTTGCAAACAAGGCAACCCTGCCTCAACTGAATCGGCAGCAACCACCCTTGCCCGTGGCGAAGCATTGGCCAAAGTACGCTGTGCCGCTTGCCACGCTTATCCCGATCCCGCCTTGTTGCCTCAAGCCACCTGGGAGCAGTACATCCTTCCGCGTATGGGGTACATGATGGGCATATATCCCCATGATACAATACGCAACAGCCTCATTGAAAAAGGGCAAGCGGAAGAAAAGGTGCTCGCAGCGGGTATTTTTCCCGAAAAACCTCAAATTTCCAAAGAAGATTGGGCCGCCATTCAAGCATTTTACCTGGCCGAGGCACCGATTGATTTCCCACCTTATGAAATTGCGGCCATCGAGCCCAACCAAAAGCAATTTACGCTCAAGATACCCGATTATCGCCTATCGCCGCCCAGTTCCACCATGGTGCAGATTGCCCGCGCAGGTGGCCTGTACGTGGGGGACGCCAACAGCAAGGCCATGTATCTTTTTGACAAAAACCTCAAACTACAAAAAGCCGCCAACGTCAAAGAAGGTGCCGTGGATGTAGCTGAAATGGACGATCGCCTGCTGATTACCGTGATGGGCTCATTTTCGCCCACCGATGCCGCCAGCGGTTTTGTATTTCAATTGCCTACCAGCCCCCAATTGCAAGCATTGGTGTTGATGGACAAGCTGCAAAGGCCGGTGCATTCCACTTGGGGAGACCTCAATGGCGACAAAAGATTGGATGCGGTGATTTGTGAGTTTTCAAAATACACGGGTACTTTAGGTTGGTGGGAACAAAATGCCAATGGGCAGTTTCAAAAACACCTGCTGGGCAAACGCCCTGGTGCGACCTGTAGTTACTTGCGCGATGTGAATCAGGACGGAAAAATGGACATTATCGCTTTGTTTGGACAAGGCGACGAGGGTATTTTTGCCTACATCAATGCAGGAAACGGTCAATTCAAAGAAGTGCCCTGGCTGCGTTTCCCGCCCACTTATGGCTCCAGTTTTTTCACCCTCTACGATTTTAATGCCGATGGGCACGAAGATATTTTGTACACCTGCGGCGACAATGCCGACTACCCACCAGTGTTGAAACCTTACCACGGCATTCGGATTTTTACGAATGATGGAAAAAATCAGTTCAAAGAAACCTGGTTTTACCCGCTGCACGGTGCCTACAAAGCTTTGCCTGGTGATTTTGACCAAGATGGCGATGTGGATTTGGCAGCCATTGCCTTTTTTCCTGATTTCAGCAAGGCCCTTCCTGCCAGTTTTGTCTACCTTGAAAATACCGGGAAAATGCAATTTAAAGGCAGCAGCTTCCCCGAAGCCAACCTGGGTCGCTGGATCACGATGGACAGTGGCGATTACGACGGGGATGGGGATGAGGATTTGGTGCTGGGGTCACTGGCTTTTGAGGTGATTCCGGATCGGGGGGAGGTTAGGAATTGGGTGGAAAGGGGCGTGCCGTTTGTGGTGTTGGAGAATAAAAAGAAGTGATCAGTTTTTAACCGCCGAAAATTTTAATATTTTCAGCGGTTAACTGCTTTTTTATGGCCTTAACCGCCAAAAAAACCCAAAAAATCAGCGGTTAATCAAATTTACACCTTATCTTGCACTTGTTTGATCAAAAAAACGGTGCGATGGTTGGTAGAAAAGAAGAGCTTTCCATTTTAAAATCATTAGAACAAGAGGATGAATCCGCTTTTGTGGCTGTTTATGGTCGGCGACGGGTAGGCAAAACCTATTTGATCCGTCATGCTTTTGAAGACAAATTCACTTTTTACATTACAGGCATTGGGAATATCGGTTTGGAGGCACAATTGACAAATTTCTACGCGGGCTTAGTCCGTACTTTTCCTTGGATTGAAGACAAAAAGATGCCCGATAACTGGTTTTTTATGTTTCAATTATTGATAAGCGCTTTAGAAAGCTGTGATGATGCCCAAAAAGTCTTGTTCTTTGATGAGTTACCTTGGCTTGATGAACAAAAAGCTGATTTCATACCCGCTTTGGAACATTTTTGGAACAGTTGGGCAAGCGCACGCCGCGATGTGATTCTCATCGTTTGTGGCTCGGCGGCATCTTGGATGGTCAATAATCTCATCAACAATCGGGGTGGTTTGCACAATCGTGTTACGCACCGGATCCGACTTGACCCGTTCACACTCAATGAATGTGAAGCTTTTTTGCGACAAAAAAAAGCGACTTATGACCGCTACCAAATCGTACAACTCTACATGGCTTTGGGCGGGATACCTTTTTATTTGAAAGCGGTCAATACAGGCAAAAGTGTTGCTCAAAATATCAATGACCTCTGTTTTTCAAAAAAAGGCATTTTGCGGGTTGAGTTCGACAATTTGTATGCTTCTTTGTTCAAAAACGCGGAAAAACACATCAGCATCATCGAAACTTTGGCAAAGAAAGCAAAAGGTATGGAACGTACCGAATTGCTAAAAAACGCCAAACTTACGGATGGCGGTTCTGCCACAAAAATCCTCAAAGAACTTGAAGAAAGTAGTTTCATCCAAAAATATCCAGCTTTTGGGAAAAGCAACCGTTACGTGCTGTACCAATTAACCGACTTTTATTCGCTCTTTTATTTAAAATTCATTAAAAACAACAGTGATTTAGACAAGGATTTCTGGCTCAATGCACTCGACAATCCAGAAATACGGGCTTGGAGTGGCTATGCTTTTGAGCAAGTTTGCTTAATACACCTCGACCAAATCAAACAAGCACTGGGCATCAGTGGCATACAAACGCGCTCTTCTGCATGGATAGGCGAATCAAACGGCCAAAAAGCACAAGTTGACCTCGTGATTGACCGCCGTGACCAAGTTATTAATCTCTGTGAAATGAAATTTTCAATTAATTCCTTCGAAATTGACAAACGGTATTCAGAAGAATTACGGAATAAAATCGGCGTTTTTAAAACAGCGACTAAAACCCAAAAAGCCATTTTCCTTACGCTTATCACCACCTTTGGGCTACATCCGAATAGCCGTGCAAGTGGGTTAGTGCAAAATGAATTGACTATGGATGTGCTTTTTAACATTTAAGTGCCCCCTAAAACCGCGCCTTTACCAACTTCACCGCCCCATATACATTCCGCCCATTCAAAAACTGCGCAAAATAAACCCCGGGCGATAAATTGTTGGTATTGATCTCATGCAAATTGGCACCGACCCGGTTGTTCAATTTTTGCTCAAACATGATCCGGCCACTCGCATCCACCACCCGCAAGATGACGGCTTCGGTATAAGCTGAGCGAACGAACAGGCTGGTTTTGTCCTCCATGGGCTGAGGGAAAAAACGGAAGGCAAAATTATTGGAATTGACTAAATCCAATGGAGTAGGGTCGGGGAACAATTGCGAGCGAGGTACCGGAGCCTTGTTCAAAAAGGGCGTACTCCACCACAAGCGGGCTTCAGCGTCACCGCCACCCTCAAAAAATTCCATTTTGACCCTGTACCGTTTGCCCACTTCCAAACGAATGGGCGCAGAGACCGCTTCTGCAACTGCTTGATAATTCCAGTTGTTGACAATCAATTTATCATCAATCCAAAGCCGTACACCATCATCTGAGAAAGTATGGAAGGCATAATCATCCGTAAACAGGGGCTCCAATTCGCCCAGCCAGCGCACTGCAATGTTGTCGTTTGGTAAAAAGCCCAGCGCAGGAGACCCCAAACCCCAATTGAAATTGACGGTGGTATCCAGCCGCACTACTACGGGTTTTGAATTAAAAATCTGACTGTTCAACAACACCGTTGCATCCCCCGCGTAGTAGAAGCCACGCAGCCCACGGCCTTTGGAAATATTCAATACTTGTTCGTCGTATTCAGCGGTTAGTTTGGTGATCTCGCCACTAAAAAAGCTTGCAAGCACCTCAGTGGAATTGAGTTCTCGCCACTTTTTGAAGCGGTAAATTTTATTGTCGCGGACGACGGCTTTAGGGGCAGAAACGACCCGAAGAATTCCCTTGACACTGTTTACCACTTGTGGGCTGGGCAAAAAACTGCCATCAATGCTCACTTCGATGCCAGCGGGTACGGTTTCTACTGTAAACGTACTGCGATTCGGGAGCACATTGATAAAATCCGTTTTGCTGAGCCCTTCTTTATCCGTTGCCGTGCAGTAAATCCGGTAATAAACAGTGACCGCCGTTTCGCCCGAGCGAGGCACTACGAAAAAACGCTTAATGCTTGCTTCCTCCGTTCCGACCGCCGGGTGAACGTGATCGTCATGGTGAAAATCGACGCGCCAGGTAAGGGTGCTAGGTTCAATGAGGCCATCCTCTTTGTCGCTTGCAGTTGCTTGGTAATAGATTGTATCTCCTGCTGAGTACCTCTTGGTTGACAAGGGGGCCAAAAATTGGATGCTTGGTCTGGCGTTTGGGGTCACGTTCAGGGTAGCGCTGCGGGTTTTGATTTTGCCTTTGCTGTTTCCAATTTCACAAGAATATTGGCCACCCTGATCTGCTAATTGCACGTTTAAAATGCGCAAAACCGATTCGTTTGCGCCGGGAATCAGAGCAGTGCCCTTGAACCACTGGTAGGTCAAGGTTGGATCGCCGGAGCCTTCCGCTGTGAAAACAGCATCTTCACCCACCGACACTAGAATGGACTTTGGTTGAATCGACACAAAGGGGCTTCCATTCCCACGGTATTCAATTTTCCACAACTGGCCATCTGTGGCGCTGGTATTGTCAAACACCGAACCGCCACGATTGGTGCCCCGGGTGAGGTAGTACAAGTTGCCATCGGGACCAACCCGAATGGAAACGGGCCTTTGATTGCCGCGCAGGAAAATCTCCTCTATTTTTCCGGTCGCTGGATCCAGAATGCGAATCTGAGCCTGGCAATACTCGCCAAAAAAATATTTACCCCGGTATTTATCTGGGAATGTGGTGTTTGGGGCATTGAAAAACGCGCCACCCACCACGGCACAGCCCTCTTGATGCGAGTACGCGTGGAGCGGATCGCGGTAGTTGCTGGGCGGAACCTCGTTGCGGCGCATTCCCTCTACGATGGGCCAGCCGTGATTGCTGCCTTTCACTACGTCATTCACTTCTTCCCATAAGATATTGCCCACGTCATTGACAAATAATTTGCCGCTCAAAGTATCCAACGCAAAGGTAAATGGGTTGCGAAAGCCCATGGCCCAAATGGGTGATTTTTTGGTATCGCCGGGCACATTGAAGGGATTGTCTGCCGGGATGCTGCCATCGGAATTGATGCGTAGGATTTTGCCCTGCATCGAATTCAGGTTTTGAGCCAGGTTGGCATTGTTGCCATCACCCACAGCAATGTACATTTTGCCATCCTTGCCAAAAGCCATGGCGCCACCGTTGTGAATGGTACCCGCCAAGGGTTCAAATTCAATGATGATTTTTTCGCTATTGGGAACGGCCGTATTGCCATTGGCGGTGAAACGACTTACCCGATTGCGGTTGTTGCCCGGAACGGTATAATAAACATAGAGGTAGTGATTGGTTTCAAATTTGGGGTCAAACACCAAGCTGCTCAAACCTCTTTCATTGAAATTGTCCACACGGATGCTCAAAAATGGAGCACTTTGTAAGTTTCCATCTACAAACAAACGAATGTTACCGCTTTTTTCGGTGATGAATACCCTACCATCGGGCGCGATACTCATCGCAGTGGGGTCTAGTTCATCGGCAAGTTGGGTTTGTACAAAGCCGTTGGGCAATTGCGCAGCAGCGGCGGTTAACATACACGAGAGGGTAAAAAACAAGTAGAACTGTTTGAACCTGAGTTTCATACTTTCCATTTGATCTGATGACTTGTTGTAAAAACTGCTAATCTAGGTGCAAGTTCTTCAAAAACGTTCAAAATTGTCATTTTGCTTTGTACAATTGAAGACTTTGCTGATAAATCCCTAAAAAAGATTCCAAACATACTCTAAAAGAAAAATTAATCTAGATTTGTAGGAAACACCAAAACGCTACTGTTCATGTCATCATCTTCTACCTCTCAACGTTTGTATTCGCTGGACGCCCTACGCGGCTTTGACATGTTCTGGATCATGGGAGCCGAAGCAATTTTTCACAGCATGGCCGAGGCTAGTCCCACGCCCTTTTGGGAGGCCATTGCCGGGCAGTTGACCCATCCAGACTGGCATGGATACACCCTTTACGACAACATTTTTCCACTCTTTTTATTCCTGGCTGGGGTAGCGACCCCTTACTCGGTGGGGCGGGATCTGGAAAAGGGGACCCCTCGACAGCAGTTGTTGCTGCGTGTGATTCGGCGGGGGCTGCTGCTGGTGTTGTTGGGCGTGATTTACAACAATGGGTTGGTGTTGAAGCCTTTGGCAGAAATCCGTTTCCCCAGCGTATTGGGGCGGATAGGTTTAGCCTACATGTTTGCCAACATCATTTACCTCTACACCAAACAAATGGGGCAAATCATCTGGTTTGTGGCTTTGCTGATCGGGTACTGGCTGCTATTGGCTTTTAATTCCGCACCTGGTTTTCCGATGGGTGATATGACCATGGAAGGGAATTTTGCTTCCTACCTAGATCGTTTGATTGTTCCGGGCCATTTGTACAAAGACATTCATGATCCCGAGGGATTGATCAGTTGTATTCCGGCTATTGGTACCGCGTTATTGGGTATTTATTGCGGCAATCTATTGAAGCACGGCACCATGAGTGGCGCACGTAAGGCCCTGCAATTTTTGATTATGGGCGTGGTTTCGCTGATATTGGCTCAGACCTGGAATCTGGTTTTTCCCATCAATAAAAACCTCTGGACGAGCTCCTTTGTGCTGCAAGCGGGAGGGGTGAGCTTATTGCTTTTGTCCTTGTTTTATTACGTAATTGACGTGCTGGGTTATCGCCGCTGGGCCTTCTTTTTTGCCATCATTGGTATGAATTCCATTTTGATTTATATGTCGGATGGCTTTATTGACTGGGCTTTTACGGCGCAGGCTTTGTTTACGTGGCTGATGCAGTTGTTTAGTGAGCCTTATGCCACGGTCGTATTGGCCTTGATGGTACTCTTGATCAAATGGGGCTTTTTGTATTTTATGTATTTGAAGAAGGTGTTTTTGAGAGTTTAGGTGTTGAGGAGTTGAGAAGTTTAGGCTACCGCAGCGACTTAGACGAATTCTAATCCAAGTCGCTGCGGTAGCCTAAACTCCTCAACCTCTCAACCCCTAAACTTATCAGTTACAGCCCAAAAGCTGCTTTCACTTTATCTACGTGATCCAGTTTCTCCCAGGTGAAGGTTTCCACTTCGTGTTCTACGAATTGGCCCGAACCATCGCGCAGTTTGACTTTTTTAACTTCTGGTGTCCGACCCATGTGGCCATAAGCAGCTGTATCAGAGTAGATTGGCGTGCGCAGTTTCAAACGCTTTTCGATGGCGTATGGGCGCATGTCAAAAATATCGGCCACTTTTGCCGCAATCTCGCCATCGCTCAATTGTACTTTGGCCGTCCCGTTGGTGTTGATGTAGATGTTGGTTGGTTTGGCTACACCGATGGCGTAGGAAACCTGTACCAATACTTCGTCACAAACCCCAGCAGCAACCAGGTTTTTGGCGATGTGGCGGGTAGCGTAAGCCGCAGAACGGTCTACTTTAGAGGGGTCTTTGCCAGAGAAGGCACCACCACCGTGGGCACCACGACCACCGTAAGTATCTACGATGATTTTGCGGCCAGTCAAACCAGTGTCCCCGTGTGGGCCACCGATCACAAACTTACCAGTTGGGTTGATGTGGTAGGTGATTTGATCGTTGAACAAGCCATGCAAACGCTCAGGCAGTTGATCTTTCACCCGTGGAATCAGGATGTGAATGATGTCCTGGCGGATGCGATTGAGCATGGTTGCGTCGTCCGCAAAATCATCGTGCTGCGTAGAAACAACGATGGAATCGATGCGGATGGGTTGGTGATCGTCAGAGTATTCAATGGTTACCTGGCTTTTGGCATCTGGGCGCAGGTAAGGCATCAGGTCAGCGTGGGTTTTGCGGATATTGGACAATTCCAGCAAAATGCGGTGGGAGAGATCCAAGGGCAAAGGCATGTAATTGTCAGTCTCGTTGGTTGCATAACCGAACATCATGCCCTGGTCGCCGGCACCCTGATCTTCGGGGTTTTCGCGTTCTACCCCTTGGTTGATGTCGGGTGATTGCTCGTGGATGGCCGAAAGGATACCACAAGAATTGGCCTCAAACATGTATTCCGACTTGGTGTACCCAATGCGGCGGATTACATCGCGAGCGATCTGCTGCACATCGAGGTATACTTTGGATTTGACTTCACCAGCAAGTACAACTTGACCCGTGGTTACCAGCGTTTCGCAAGCAACTTTAGAGCTGGAGTCAAATGCCAGGAAATGATCAATCAGTGCATCGGAAATTTGATCGGCGATCTTGTCCGGATGCCCCTCAGATACAGATTCAGATGTGAATAAATAAGGCATGGTATAAAAGATTATAGTACGTAATGCTGGCGGAAAAATCCCTCACTTAAACAAGCTCATAGGCCCCTTTCCACTAAAACGCTGCAAAAATAGGAATTGTCTGGATAAAAAGAAAATAAGTACATTCGTCGTGGCAAATCAAAGATAAGATTCTGACAAAAGACCTTGACTATGCTACATTTTCGCGGAGATGAATACTTTATGCGTGAGGCGCTCAAGGAAGCCCAATTGGCGTTTGACGAAGGCGAAATCCCGGTTGGCGCGGTAATCGCCTGTGAAAACCGCATCATCGCTCGCGGACACAATACGACCGAAAAATTATTGGACGTAACGGCACACGCCGAAATTTTGTCGATCACCGCTGCTTCCAATTACCTCAACAGCAAATACCTGCCGGATTGTACGCTGTACGTCACGCTGGAACCTTGTAACATGTGCGCCGGGGCGATTTTTTGGGCCCAAATGGGGCGATTGGTGTATGGCGCCGGGGATGACAAACGGGGATTTATGCGGATTGGGAAAGAGTTGCTGCACCCCAAAACGACGCTGGAGTACGGGGTGCTGCACGAAGAGTGTAGTGCGTTGTTGAAGGCGTTTTTTCAGAAGATGAGGTAGGGGGAGTACCCGATCAAACCTGATGCATCAAACAGCACACCATTGCCGCTACTGGACATTTTATCCGCTGGTGAATGAGGGCATCCTGGGCAAACTGTTTTTTGATGCGCTCTTCTTTGCTGTCTTTCTCTGAGGTCGTCCTTACCGCCGGGGCTTCCATCAAAACTGCGTTGTTGGACTTTTGTTCTGCTTTAAGCTTGCTGTTTAAATGTAGTTTTTTCATAGACTTGTAGTTAGTGGTTAGAACCTGTAATTCAAATCAATGGGACAAGGTGAATTGGGAAATATGAAGTTTGGTCGACTTGCTACTTGCTATTAAACAAGCTCTGGTTCCTCGTTCAGTTGGATGAGTTTTTTGACATGATCCTTGTTGTAGGGAATCCCCTGTTCGTTGATCAGGTAAGCGAGCCCTTCGATTTTGTCGAAGCGGCGCAAGTGCTGTACATTGACCATGTACGAGCGATGGATGCGGAAGAAGCCCAAATCACACAACTGATTTTGATAAAAACGCAGCGGCTTACTCATGCTCCAGGTTTTGCCTGAGATTTCTACGAAATGAGTATAACTGTTTTGGGCTTGAGCATACAGAATCTCACCAATGGGGATGATCAAAATTTGCTCCGACATATTCAATACGAGGCTTTGAGTAAGCATTTGGGTTTTTGCTTTTGGTCATGAAAAAATCAGCTGGTCAAACAATTCAGCCCGCTTTTGGGGCAATTATTACAGGAGATTTGTGCATTTTGGTTCAAGGAATGGAGGGAAATGAGGAGACTTATTCAATGCGCATGCAAAAAAACAAACTGGGGCTAGCTTTCCTCAAAAAGAAATTTTCAGCATTCTAGTAAAAAGAAATTTTTGGTTTTTTGGGGTACTTTCGTAAAGCTGAAAACCAGGATTTAGCTTTACGCTATCTGGCATTATTCACAATTCAAAAGTATCTCCCTTTAATGACTCGCTGGCTTTATTGGGGACGAAAGCTGCTTTTGGAGTACGAACTACCTTTTTTTTCACCCTGTACGAATATTCGATGAGTTTTAACCAAAGCTCAATACGCTCTAATTGTAAACCATATCTTTTTTGTGTTTAAACCAATCAATCAAATAGCGCGACATCTTTGGTGAAATCAATGTTTTTTGGTCAGCAATGTTTTCCAATAAAGTAGGCAGTACTTCTTTCCAATTTCCTTTTAAAAGGTATCCTGAAGCCCCAGCCTGGATGAACTCGAATATTCTACCCGGGTTTTCTTCTTCAAGAATGACCACTAGCTCCGCTTCGGGGAAGGATTGGTAGAGTTTGAGTAAATGAATTCTACTGAGTAAATTGGGTTTGGAGAAATCAACAAAAATCAATTGAGGTTGATGGTCTATGGATAAGCCATCGAACAGTTTGGCTAATCTATCTACCCGGTAAATTGGCTGGAAAGGAAAATACTGGGCTAAATTGTCCACAAACACCTGCATAAATCTGGGGTCGGTGGAAAATACGGAAATGGAAGGCTCTTTCATTGGACTTTCGTGTTTTCAAGCTTTAAAAGACGATTCCAAATGTACTAAGCCTTCCGCCTATTCTATTTACATTCAAGACCAACCGGGGGATTTGAGGCTTCAACCCTGTTTTTTGATGCGTGAATCATTTCAACAATCTCAATGCCGCCATAAAACCCTTGCGGTAAGCATATCCAATCGGCAGTGTTTCTCCGTTGATGACAATGGAGGCCTCTCCGGGGTTAATTTTTTCAATGAATTTGGTATTGACGATGTAAGATTTGTGAACGCGGATAAACTGCTCAGCCGGAAGTTCTTCCTCCAGTGTTTTTAGTTGCACGCTGGTAGGATAACTACGGTTCCCAATTTTTCTAGCACTTCCAAAAGCCTAGCATTTTTTTCCCCTTCATGCTAGAACTTCCGCTACCCAGTCTTCAATATTTTTGCTTTTACTCGAAAAATTGACGCCCACGCCCACCACGGGTTTGCCCACATTCCAATAAGCCTGATAGTAACGTTTTAGTTTGATTTGCTCCAGGGCAACTTGAGCACTTTGATCCAGCTTGTATTCCAGGATGTAGATGTGGGTATCGGTTTCTACCAGACTGTCGATGCGCCCGTCGCTGGTGCATACCTCGCTGTGGATGCGTACGCCCAGGTAGGAAAAAAGCAGGTGAATGGCGGCATGGAAAAACTTTTCGGGGTAATGCTCATGCAAAAAGTAGGGCAGCTTTTTGAACACCTCCTGCAAAATCTGGATCACCCGTTCCAGGTCATTGGCCCGAAAGGCATTGCGGATTTTGATGATCAGCGCTGCTGATAGTTCCGTATGACCGCGTTTTATCAATGTATTTGAAGTCGTATTCGATGATCTTTTGAAAATCCTGCAAGCCAATGGGTAGTCTCTTGCGCGCCATATTGGAAAACCTTACGGGCGAAGATAGGCAAAAACAAGGACATAAACGCCAGCCCTAAAGCTTCAACCCTGGCAGATCAAACAGCATACCATGGCCGCAACCGGGCATTTTATCCGCTGGTAAATGAGGGCATCCTGGGCAAACTGTTTTTTGATGCGCTCTTCTTTGCTGTCTTCCTCTGAGGTCGTCCTTACAGCCGGAGCTTCCATCAAAACTGCTTTGTCGGACTTTTGTTCTGCTTTAAGCTTGTTGTTTAAATGTAGTTTTTTCATAGACTTGTAGTTAGTGGTTAGAACCTGTAATGCAAATCAATGATTTGCTCTGCCATATTCAGCACCAGGGACTCATTAAGCGCATGTGTTTTTTTGGGCATGATTAACATGGTCTGATCAAAAGCTGAGTAAATACACTGAGCATTTCAGCTCAGTGTATCGACAGAAACAGTTTAATTTAATGGTTGTGGAAACAGGGAAAGACTTATTGATTGGCAATCCATCTAAGCAAAAAATAACCGGGGACAGTTGTTACTGCAAAGAATACATAAGCGTAGCCTTTGAGTAATCGCGTTTTAGTAAATAGATTTTTGTTCTTTACTAGATGGATCAAAGAACTGCGGTTTAGTTTGTGGGTAACAATTATTTCAAATGTACTATACTTGATAATAAGGCCGCTTTGTTTTACCGACCAATGCGGCGTTTTGGGCATGAAGTACCGTTTTATGTACCCTGTATGGGATTTTCACCGCTTCATTTCAATAATTTAAGCCGATCTAAAAAATCTTTCCGGTAGACGTATCCAATGGGTAGGTGCTCTTCAGCTATTTCAATCAGGCTATCTTTGAGGTTGATCGAATCAACAGCCTTTGCATTCACCAAATAACTTTTGTGGATGCGCAGGAATTGCGGAAACAACTCGTCTTCCAGGGTTTTTAATTGCACGTTGATGAGGAAATTTCGCTTGTCAATCTTGGCAAAAGTCATTTTGCCCTTGGCGTAAAAAAACGCAATGTCTTTGATCGCAAATTGATGGTAGGTTTCGCCAACTTTAAAGAAGAAATGCCGGTTGTTGATCCAGGGGATGGATTTTGTTGGGAATACAAGGTCTTTCTGGGTTTCTGAAACCACTGGTTCAGATTCAGGTTGGTGTAATAAGGCTAGTTCCAAAGCCTGGTATAGCGTGAGCCTCGACAACTCCTTGTTCATAAAACTGCTCGGACTAGTGTGCTTACATTGTTTGAAGACCTCTTCCTGATAATGAACCGTGAGGTAAATAAAGGGTAGGGTAGGGGACTGGGCGCGGATTTTTTCGGCTAAGTGGATGCCTTCCATTTCCCCTTTGCCCAACTCAATGTCGATTAAACACAAGTCTGGCGCTACTTCATTAAACAAACTCCAGGCTTCTTCCAATGAAGTTGCTTTCCATATCTTTTTCAGGTTCAGTTCCTCTAGCATTAAGTGCAACAACTGGGCAAAGCCCTCATTGTCCTCTACTACCAATACCTTAATTTGATCACTCAATTGCATGTAACTTGGATTTGATTAAGCCCTAACCAAGTTACTTACACTATGCTGTGCTTGGGTGTATACAAGCGATCAACAAACAAATGCAGGGATAAGCCCCTGCAAGATGGGGATCAACAGGTTTATTTCAACAGTTTTAATTGCTCCAAAAACGTTTTTCGATGACTATACCCTATCGGGAGGCTTTCCCCAGCTACCTCTACTTTGTCGTCTTTGGTATTGATGGATTCAATATGCGCCACATTGACCAGATAGGTTTTGTGGATGCGGATGAACTTGGGGAACAACTCTTCCTCCAGCGTTTTTAACTGCACATTGGTGGGGAAGTTCCGTTTTTCCACCTTGGCGAAGGTCATTTTTCCATTGGCGTAAAAGAATGCGATGTCTTCTACCGCAATGTTTTTGTAGATGTCTCCCACTTTAAAAAAGAAATGGGTATTATTCAGAAAAGGCACATGCATTGGGGCGGGGGCAGGGCTTAATGCGGGCATAGTACTGGACACCGTTTCGCTGGTTTTGATTTGGAGTAGCGCCAGCTCAATTGCTTGGTGTAGTTTGAGCCTCGAAATTTCTTTGTTCATGAAACTGCTTGGCCGGGTGTGCCGGCAGCGCATGTAGTAATCTTCAGTATAATTGGCAGTGAGGTAAATGATCGGCAGATCAGGCTCTGTTTCGCGGATTTTTTCCACGAGTGCTATTCCGTTTTTCTCACCTTCCCCTAAATCAATGTCAATCAATCCGATATCAGGTGCTTGTTCTTGAAATAAGGATAGGGCTTCATCATAGTTTTTTGCCATCCGGATATTCACCGTCCCTAATTCCTCCAGCATCAAGTGGAGCAATTGGGCAAATCCTGGATGGTCTTCTACTACAAGTATGTGCACCGTTTTGCTAAGGTTCATCGTGTTCTAGGATAGTTGCTGTATTGCATGAAAATAAGTGGGGAGTACATAAAGGTGTGGTGAAACGCCATAGCCGTAATTTAGTTCATGATGAAAGTCCTTTTTTTTGCAAAGCTATGGACATTTAATCTTTTTAATCAAAAATCGCGCCATCTTCGCCGAAATCAGGGCTTTCCGTTCCTAAGGAGGGTAAAGTTTCTTGCCAAATGTCTTTTAACAGATACCCGGTAGCTCCAGCTTGGATAAACTCGAATACCTGCTCCGGATTCTCGGCAGCAACCAAGGGAATGAATGGGTCTTATGCCCAAATCAATTATCCCCGACTACCCACCACCAATCTCACCCCTCCTCCATCAACAGCTTCAGCCTGCAAGCTCCAGCCATAATCCTGCAAGGTAGCTTGCGACAGATTCAAACCCACACCCTGGCCTTTAGCCGAGGCAGCACGCTCGCCCTGTATCATGCGATTGATCTCTGCTGCCTGGCCGGGGCCATTGTCGGCTACATACCAGTACAATTTGCCTTGTTCATCGATGCCTGAACCAATCTGCAAGTGGGGATTGGGAACCTGACTGGCGTAACGCAAAGCATTGCTCACCATGTTTTGCAATACTTGTTCTACTACCGACAGGGGGAGGCGGCTGCTGGGCAATTCACCCACTTCCACTGTAAAACCTTTTTCTTGCAGGGCTGGACCAAAACGCCCAATTACCTTGTTCAAAATGGTATTTGGATCGCCAATTTCGGCCAGGGCAATCTCCGGACTGGTTTTGGCTTCCGTTAGCAAACCCAGACAATAGTCCTTGAGTTGGCGGCCAGTATTTTGGGTCAATGTGTAGTATTTAGTGAGGTTCTCGGGATTGGACCGGGTGCCTACCAATACATTTCCAGTAGACAGGATCAGGTCGAGGTTGGAGAGGATGTCATGGGAGACTACCCCACTGAAACGTTTTAGTTTGTTGTTGCTGAGTACCAGCTTTTCTTTTTCGCCTTCCAACAGCTGATTGATCTCAGCCAAACGTTCCGCACTGGTTTTTTTCTGCTTGTAAAAAGTGTAGAAAAGGACTGCAACTACCGCCAGTAGAAAACTCAAGAGCCCCAATACCAAGTAGTTGAGTCTGGCTTTGGCGTGGGTAGCCACGGCCAGCTGTTCGGCGTTTTCTTTGGCCATTTGTAATGCCGCTTGTTTTTTCTCGGTCTGCCGACGGATGTATTGAGCAATCACCTCTTTGATCTGGGTTTTGTCCTCCACCTTGGCATCTTGTTGGTCGCGCTTTTGTAAGAAGAGTACTGCTTGATCAGGTTGCTTGAGCGCCAGGTAATTTTTGGCCAGTACATCGTACAATGTGGATAGCAAAGACGGCTCTTGTTGTTCTTCCAGTTGCGCTTGAACCATTTTACACAATTGGAGGGATTCCCGATGCTGACCTTGCGTTTGTTTGATTTGGGCCAGGGCAAGCCTTGCCTTGCTGACTGAGGGTTGGTCCGCTATTTTTTGAGCGATGGGCAATGCTTGTTGGAAATAGAGCAAGGCCTCCTCGTAGTGGAGTGAATCTAAAAAAATATACCCTGCGACACCCAGCAACATTAGCTTATGGCGCATCATCTGGAATGAATCGCTCTGGAAAGAATCAGTGATGGGAATGGCTTTTTTGATCCAACTACGCACCTCTTTTATGTTTTTGGAGGCACGGATCATCGACAGGTACCCCTGTATAATCGTTGAAGGCTCTTTGGCTGCCTTAGCAACTTTACCCCCTCGCTCAAAATTGATACGCGCTTCTTGGACCAAGCCCAGTCTCATAAAAAGGTCACCGATGGATACATATGCCTGTACTTTGCTGTTTTGCTTTGCGGTTTTTGCAACCTGCTGGTATTGTTCGATGGCATTGAGATAGTCACCTTTTAACTCATACAGGGTTCCTAAATTACCATGTACGCTTCCCATCATTTTGGGAGCCAACTGCTCTTCCTGCCCTTTTTTTAGGGCCTTCTTCAGGCATTGTTCTGCATTGTCAAGTTGTCCCAGGTGGCAATAGACCAGGCCTAGCCCACTGTAAAGGGAGAAATCTTCCATTAATGGATAGTTCTCCGCTTGTTTATAGGCGACCACTGCTTGTTGCAAATTTCCAGTTTCAAAATGGTACCTGCCCGTCTTCACCAAACCGAAAAAGATCCATTCTTCTAAGCCCTTCTTTTTTCCATAAGCAATCATTTCCTGACTGATCAGTAGCATTGAGTCTCGATGGCCAGCAGAATGACTCTGGTAATAATCCTGGAGGGACTTACCTGCTTCCAGACGCTGGGCGTTAGCAAGTTTGGGGTTGTACCACTTTTTTCGCAGCGTTTGGATGGAATGGTTTGCATCTTGGGCAAATAATCCGAGCGGTAAAATAAACAACAATAAAATAGCGATGTAATTGGGCTGACTACGGCACCGTGCGATCCATCCGTGCAGTTGGGTCAAGATCATTTTCATAAAGTGTAGGTCTTTAGAAAAAACTGAATACTTAAATTGATTTCAAGATTAGAAATGGAGGTATGATTTGGGAGGAAGCAGGATTAAATCCGGTATTGTTAGTAGTGAAGATACTGATTTCAGAATAAACCTAAAATATCAAACTACTCAATATTTAAAATGGCGGATGAACAGGACTTATTTAGGATAACCATATAAATACGTAGTAAGACTATTGGTTCTAACCCCCTTTAGCAAAGAGAGGCGAAGCCTCAATAACGTTGTAAACGCATTCAGGGGCAGCAAAGCTGCGAAAAATGTCAATATTACTTCTTATCGAATCCACTTGCCCCGAGGCATGGAATCGACACCAGGGCATAAGTCGATAAGCCTGTTTCCAAAGGTGGCCATCGCTCACACTGTGTCAGATTTGGCATAGGAGTCCAGAAGATTACCCTCTACTCTTCACCACCATTCTCAATCCACCTCTATCTACAGCCTCAGCCTGCAAACCCCAACCGTAATCCTGCAAAGTAGCCTGCAACAAATTCAAACCCACGCCCTGGCCTTTAGCCGAGGTAGCCTGCTCGCCCTGGATCACGCGATTGATCTCTGTTGCCTCGCCGGGACCATTGTCAGCTACGAACCAGCACAGGTTGCCTTGCGCATCAATGCCCGAGCCAATCTGCAAACGTGGATTAGGTGCTTGGCTGGCGTAGCGCAAAGCGTTGCTCACCAGGTTTTGCAACACTTGTTCCACCACCGACAAAGGCAGGCGGCTGCTGGGCAATTCCCCCACTTCCACTGCAAATCCTTTCTCCCGCAAGGCTGGCTCAAAACGCTCCAGTACCTTGTTCAGTACAGCAGTCGGATCGCCAATCTCAGCCAGTGCTGGACCCTGACTGGCTTTTGCTTCGGCCAGCAGGCCCAGGCAATACTCCTTGAGCTGACGCCCGGTATTTTGGGTAAGGGTGTAGTATTTATTCAGGTTTTCGGGATTGGGGCGGGAACCCACCAGCACATTCCCTGTAGAGAGAATCAGATCGAGGTTGGAGAGGATGTCATGGGAAACAATGCCACTGAAGCGCTGTAATTTGGTATTGCTGAGGGTCAACTTTTGTTTTTCACTTTCCAAAAGCTGGTTGACTTGAGCCAGCTGCTCCGCCACTGATTTTTTCTGGCGGTAAAAGGTGTAGTAGACCACCACCACGCCCGAGAGGAACAGAATCAACAGCCCGAAAATCCCGTAGTTGAGCCGGGACTTTGCTTGTACCGCTACCGCTAGTTTTTCGGCGTTGTTTTTGGCCAGTTTGAGAGCTGCTCTTTCCTGTTCACTTTTGCGGCTGATGTACGCACTCAGGGCAGCTTTGATGTTTTCGTTATCGTTAATGATAGCTTCCTGAGCTTCTTTTTGGCGCAGGTAGAACAAGGCTTGGGTGGGTTGTTGCAGGGCTTCGTAGTTCTTACTGAGTACTGCGTACAGTTGTGCCAAAGAACCTGGATTACGGTTTTTTTCAAGGGCGGGTTTGATCTCCAGGCAGATTTGCATCGACTTTTGGGTACGCCCCTGCAGTTGATGGACTTTTGCGAGGGGAAGCAGTGCCTCGTTTTGCCAGCTTATTTCCTTAACTTTTATGGACAGTGCAAGCGCACGTTGGTAATAATCAGTAGCTTGGTCGAGTTTGAGTGAATCGAGGTAGAGGTTACCCGCTGTCAAAAATAATGTCTTTATTTCTTGATTTGAATCAAAATAGTCATCACCGAGAGCCAGGCTTTTTTGAATGAGTTGTTCCGCCTCTACCAAGTTTTCACTAAACTCCAACTGGGCTACGTAGCTCGCTATCTTGATATGTTTACCATTGATCTTTCTGGCAAGAACATCGGCTTGCTGATAATTGGCTTTGGCTTCAGCCTGTAAACCCAGGGTTGTAAAAATGCTCCCTAGCTTTTGATGAAAAATAAACTGGTACTTCAAATTTGCGGTATGGAGCATCGTGGAGCATAGATCTATTGCATCCAGGTATTTTCCTTGAGTTTGATAAATATCGGCCAAGTTTAGGTATAAGAAGCACAATTTTTCAGCACTTAGCCCATGTTTTTGGCCAATAGCCAGGCCCTTCTTATAATAATATTCTGCGCTGTCCAACTGGTTCAACGCGACATATGTATGCCCTAGATTCCCATAATACCAATGAGTATATTTACAATCATTGATCCCTGGCAGTTTCAATGCCTCTTGGGTAATCCGGATGGAACGCTCAATGTCTCCTTGGATCAAATGATAAACTGCGATCCAATACAAACCCTCTGCGGTCCATGCGGGATCTTTTTTTTGTTTCGCATGGATCACCATTTGTTGGGCAATGCTGAGCAAAGAATCCTGCCGGTTGTAGTTTTGATGCCACACTAATAATCCATATCCCGCTTCCATACGCTGGGTGTATGTCACTTTTTTGTCCTTACTGTACCAGGCTTGGTGATATTGGTCGAGCGGAGGTGCGGGGTTTTGGGCGAGGCTGCGCACTGGTAGTACGAACACCAAACAAATTCCGATGCAGCTCCAGTTCCTGAGGTCCAACCCTGATTTTTTGAACAAAGCGTAAAAAGTCTTTATCATCCTGTTGTTTTTGAATGCTTAAGTCCATTGAAATTATCCTCTACTCCCCACCAGCACGTTACCTGCTTCACCCTCGTGTGCGTGGCGAAACGCATCCGTCGCACTGTCTATCATATTCTCTAGATTGTATAGCTTTTCGAGTATGTCTAGCATAAGTGATAGGATTTGATGTAAAATTAGGTGGCGAACAAGTGTATATGGTTTCTTGGAGAAACATTTTTTTTTTACTATTCACTGCCATTACGCAGGAAACCGTTGAAAATAGTAAAAGCTGCTCATCGGCACACACAAACCTTGGCAAGGTACAGTATAACAATATGCTTTTTATGTGTAACGCAGCTCATTTGTAGAAAAATCGTTTGTCTACCAATAATCCCTGTTCATTCTGTTATTAGTTTGTTCATACCCATTTAAAATTCAAATCGAACACTTTGTGCAATTTTTGCACAAGTAAGGGAAAAAGAGTTCCCCATTGGAATGCTCTTTTCCTTCCTGCTCATGAAAAATACAGACAGCCTTGCTTTGAAATCAATCGAGTAAGCTGGTGCATTCAGACGCTGAATCGCAACTGGTTTACGCCCTCATTTCTTACCAAGCAATTGCCTGATCTTCCTGCGCAGGTATTAACTCCCTCTATTGTACCATAGTTTTCCCAAGACTGATTTGTACCCAATTGTACTAAAAGTGCAATGAGGCCAAACGCTTCATTGTTGCTCAAAATACAACCTTGAGGCACAAGGAGCTGATCCTTGGACCTTCAAGGTAAATTTAGTTGCGTTTTAACCACACAAATCATTTTCTCATGGCTCGGAAGCCCTACGCTGCTTCGGCGAAGCGTCTGTCATTGAACTTTGGCAAAGGATTCCTTTTGCCTTCTTCCTATTCTGGAAAAGATAGAACTGATTCCAATACTTCGATATTCATTGGATCACCTCAAGCAGTTGCATTTGCAGCACGAATAAAAAATCCCAACACACGCTAAAGAATGGATAAATAAAAGGGAGTACTTTTTGTTGTTTATCCGTTTTTTATCTTTTAGAACGCCGTAAAAGCCTGTTCAACCTCCACATTGAGTTTGAATTTAAATCCAGCCATACATGAAAGATTTGACCGACCTAGTACAGATTGTTACAAAGCCAAAGATCAGATCAGCCGAACTTTTAGGAATTGGACAAAACGACCACTCCAAGCTTCAAGAGTTCTACGATCTGATTCAAAAGGGCAACGCTAATGAAGATGAAGTATCCCAATTGCTTTATCATGCTGATAAACAATCTCCTGTTTATCAAAAAATGCGTAAAAATTTGCGAGATCGACTCGTAAACTACTTATTTATCATCGACCAAAGCCATGCTTCCTACACCGACCGTCAACGAGCTTATCATGAATGTTGCAAAGATTGGGCAGCATCCAAAATGCTTTTTGTCAAAAATGCCAACCATGCAGCGGTGAGCCTGTCGAGGAAAGTCCTCAAATATGCCCGCAAATTCGAGTTTACTGATTTGTTGATGGATGTGCATCACCAGCTCCGCTTGTATTATGGAACAATTGAGGGTGATTTTGTCCTGTATCAACAACATAATCGGGAGTACAAGCTAATGGTGCAGCGTTGGTTGGAGGAAAACACAGCAGAGGAGCTTTATATTGAATTGAGTATTGGCTCGGTTAACAGCAAAACAACACAAATTGATGTTCACACTAAAGCTAAACAGTATTTCGACGATTTGAAAAACAGCCTGGAGCAATATGATTCTTATCACCTCCATCTTTGTGGTCGGTTAATTGAATCATCAATCTATTCCAGTGTAAATGCGTACGATCAATTGTTGCTGGTTTGTAATCGGGCAATCGACTTTTTTACCCAAAAAGAATATGTGGCAGCAGTGCCCTTGCAAATTTTTTCCTACCAAAAAGCCATCTGCCTCCTACAGCTACGCGATTTTTTGTCTGCCCAAGAGAGCTTAAAGCACTGCCTCACTTTTATGCGCGAAGGGGATTTCAACTGGTTCAAAGCCTATGAACTCTCCTTTATGCTAAAGATGCATTTAGAGCAATACTCGGAGGCGTATGATATGTTTTTAAAGGTAACAGCGCACAGCAAATTCAAGGATTTGCCCGACAATGTTCGGGAGACCTGGAAAATAGCTGAAGCTTATCTAGTGTTGCTATCAGAATTAGGGAAATTAAAGGGCTTGACAAAACCCGGAGAAAAAAGTTTCCGCTTGTCCAAGTTTATGAACGAAATCCAGGTTTTTTCCAAAGATAAAGCCGGGATGAATGTACCAGTTTTGATCCTAGATATTCTTTTTCAACTGTTACAACAAAACTTCGAGACCCTTATTGACCGCGAAGAAGCAATCGATAAGTACCGCAAACGCTACCTAAAAGATGCAGAATCTACTAGAAGTAATGTTTTTTTAAAAATGCTCCTTCTGTTGCCGCGTTGTGCCTTTGACCATGCTAAAATAATCGCTAAATCCCCCAAAGAACTCAAAAGGCTGATCGAAACCCCTATCGAGCTGGCCAATCAGGTGTATGAAATTGAGATCATCCCCTATGAAAAACTCTGGGAATATACCCTCGAAGTCTTGTTGTAATACGAATCAGAATTCTGAACAAGCTCTTAAGCGCAAAACGCAGGCGTAGTCAAAGCTGCATCGAACATTTTAGCTGGTATGTAATTTGCCAAAACTGTCCCTGCTTCTACATCCCCTACCCATTACCTTTGATTTGTTGTAAAGAATTGCGCGATTGGCTGGATACCAGCGCATTCTTAATCTATTGACAAATCATTACTCAATTTTGAAAATCCTCGAAAGATGAAAGTTAATCACCTTCACCTTAATGCTACTTCTTTGCCTGCAAATAAGGGTGTAATCAACATTAGCATCATTGGCGCTTGAGTCAAATGTCTTCAAATATGCTTTTGCGTTCCACCAAAAAAATCGGTAGTCCATCAATTTTAAGAACAATCAACTTTAACCCCAAAAAGTATAATCCTGAACAAGCTCGTAAGGCATAGTTTTTCCAACTAACTTTTATAAACAGCTACTAAAGAACAGGAAAACTCAGCGTTTGCTCAGTTTTTTTGTTCTTTTAATACCTCCCCAAACCATGTCAAAAATAAATGTCGAGCCACAAAAAGTAGATGTTTATGGTTTCTCTTCGATTTTTGAGACAACCTATTCAGCAACCTATGCACAGGTATTGTTCGGTTCTCCACACAAAAACTGTGCAGGGTCAGGGATTTGTAAAACCATTATGCCGGTTCAACAACAAGATTGGGCTGGATCGCCCCTTTTGGCATGTGATTGGGCTGCGGCCATAATTGAATACCGCCAACCCGATGTATTGAATTTTTACTTTGAGCAGGCTTCTTTGAGCAAAGAAATACGTAAGAAGCATTTTGATCAGCATCAATTTCTGGTAGAATCACCATTTGTGTTTACTCCTCCCAATGCGGCTTACAGTTTTCGGATTGCTCCCGGTATTTATTCAGTAGAAAGTGATGGAACTTACGTTAAGATAGCCTTTCTAAGGGGCGATAAAAAAACCTATAGACGAATTAAGACAGTTGCTTCATCTCAATTTCCATAAAACCTACTTATCTCCCTCATTAACAAGTGCTTCGTGTTTTAGTTACTCCATCTGCCTAGTATGTAATCTTGCAAAACTGTCCCGTTTTGGATGTTAGGTCTGGACTTACCTTTGAGCTTAAGAAGGTAAATTTTACCTCATTACGGATTTATCATTTTTCAAAAAATCATTTGCAATGAGTTTCTGCTAAGCAATCTACTCTTGGTTTCACTGATTCGCTTCAATTGCTACGAGTTTGATTCAATGTGCTCATTGTTAATAGATTCAAGAATAAACATCATTTGTTTTCGTATCATAAATCATTCTTTATGAAAAGAAATTTTACGACCATTAAGCGTTTTTTAACAGCTGTGGCATTGCCATGTATGGTGGGCGCACTTCAGATAGAAGAGCGTTTCTCCATTTTGCTGCGGCAGTCCATGCTAGTACTCATGGGCTTTTTCCGACGGATTCGGCCTGATTTGCATGCCACATCAGGCGTGACACGAGTAAAGAGCTTCGGATCATTGGTTCAAATTCACACACTCGTCGTAGGTCTTGTATTCTTAGCCAGTTCCTCTGGTGCCATGTTGTACGCTCAGACCGTGCTGCAACTGGATTATAAGGTAAAAGCTCCTGCGCCCTCCAGCGTCAAGTCGGGTGAATATTGGGAGATGGAGATGGGGTACTCCGTCTCAAGCACAACGCTTCCGAACATATCGGGCGTAAAAATTGAAATCCCGATGCCCGATTTTATATACGATGTAGTACCCACAGCCGGGACAACTCACGCGCCATTAAGCAACTTTGTCTTTACAGGTACTCCCGGTTCAAAAAAACTGACCATTAACTTCATTGACCCCACCCCTACCGGAGCCAATGGCGTTTTAGGGTTTCAGGTACGTACCACCAATGGGGCTACCCCTAATGGCACGATTATCAATACCTGTGCCACCTTGACAGATGGGGCTGGAAACACCTCTGGCCCCCAATGCTCCATGATGACTATTACGGCCCAGAACCTGCTTTGCGGCTTCAAAACCTTATTAAGCGGTGGTGGGGTAGGTGTCCCTACTACCTATAAAATTGTATTGGGATACAATCCAAATTTTCCTACCGGAACACCCTTTGGAGCATTAAATGCCTCCAATATTAGTATTACGGATGTATTTCCTGTGGGCGCTACTTACATCAGTGCTCGGGTGGTGGATGAGAATGGAACAGTTATCCCCAGCACCATTACGCAAAGTGGAAATTCTGTCACTGCAACCATATCTGATTATACTGCTAGTATCAGTAGCGGGATATGGAGGACGGATACGCGGGAACTCCAAGTGACTATCCAATACAATGATCCTACATTTACGGCTGGTCAATCGGTGACCAATACTGCCACAGTTGCTTTGACCCCTCTTGGTCAGTCTGCTACTACAATTGTGGATGCGCAGTCAAACGCCAACTGCACCAGTGACCTGATAGAGACCCATACGCTGCAAGCAGTACAGCCCACTGCAACACTTATTAAACGTAATGCTTTTGGCGCTAGTGCTGATGTTGTCAGTGGAACTAACCTTTCTTACGATCTTCTTTTTACAAACACGGGCAATGTTGCCTTAAACAATCTGGAAATTGTAGAAACAGTACCTTCCAATCTTACATATGCCACATTGAGTATGGATGCCTGGGGTTCTGAGATCACCGGCCTAGAATACCAAACCAACCAGAACGCGACTTGGACCACCTGGCCGGGTGCTAGTGCTAATCCCCCGGTGCCACCCTTGGCAGTGGGAGAGAAAATCACCATGATCAAATGGATTCTTGCCAGCCCCTTTAATTCAATGTTGGCATTGAGGGGGACGAACCGAATAACATTTACA
The DNA here is from genome assembly GCA_027488855.1 of Saprospiraceae bacterium. Lineage (GTDB taxonomy): Bacteria > Bacteroidota > Bacteroidia > Chitinophagales > Saprospiraceae > Haliscomenobacter. Next base: position 3,360 of record JAIYAV010000212.1, on the reverse strand, counting down.
GCAGGAAACGTAGCGGTATCTACACCTGTAACCAACTGTATGGTATGGAATGGTAGCAATTCGGGGCTGCCGACCAACAGAGAGTCTTGTAACTCCTTTTATAATATACTGCCTCCGCCTACTACAGCAAGTACCAATTATTATATTAGCAACACTCCGAGTTGTGCAGCCCCACAGGCGGTGAACTCGGTAATGACGCTAAACGGTTTTGTATCTGCCAATGTGGGTTTTGTAAATTTGCAAAATCCTGTAGTAGGGTTCTTTGTACGCCGTGGCGCCGATTATGTGCCCGGCAGTTTGGTGTTTGCTGCTGGCACATCAGGTATTGTGGGTACACCCACATTAACAGTAGTGCCTAATCACGGAACCTTTAGTGGGGTATCTTATGATTTGCTTCGAATTACTTTTCCTTCGGGTACAATATTGCCTGCGGGTACTAATTTTACTGTATCTGCCAATGTACGGCTAACCAATCTATTGCCTATAGGTACCTCTATTGAGCATCTTATTGCAGTAGATGGTTCCAATGTTTCAGCATATAATCCTACAAGGAATGTATTAATTGATTTTACCGACACCAATGATTGGGATGGAGATGGCAATACCACAGAAAATGTAAAAACGGCAAATTCCAGTTTTAATTCTTGTATTACCACTATGGCCGCATCCGCCGAGATGGAGTCCATCAAGTTGGTAAAAGGACTTTGTGATGCTGACTATTCTCGCTTCCCTCAATCCGGCACAACCGTACCGGGTGGTAACGCGGACTACAGGCTTACGGTCACAAACACAGGCAATATTCCGATGACCAATGTGGTCGTTGTGGATATTCTTCCCTTTGTAGGCGATATGGGCGTAGTGTCACCTAGTTCCAGAAGCACCCAATGGCAGCCTAACCTGGCAGGCCCTATCACAGGTAGTGGTGCTACGGTGTATTATTCAACCGCCACTAATCCTTGCCGCCCAGAATTGGGCCTCACGGTGCCGGGCTGTACGTCACCGGGATGGAGTAGCTCCCCTCCTTCGGATATCACGACTGTTCGATCTGTCAAATTAGAATTTGGCAATACCATAATCACCCCCGGGCAACAACTCGTATTCAGTTGGCCCATGCGTGCTCCAGTAAACGCACCTACTGGTGGCGAGATCGCCTGGAACTCCTTTGGATTTACGGCAACCCGTACGGATAATATGGAACAACTTTTGGCGGCAGAACCTCCAAAAGTAGGTATTGCGGTAAAGGCCCCTGTCCCGGCGTTTTATGGCAACTATGTCTGGCTGGATGCGAACAGGGATGGTATCCAGGATCCCAACGAGTCAGGGATAAATGGGGTCAGAGTAGACCTTTACACAGGTGGAGGTGCTTTTGTCAACTTTACGGTCACTGCAAATGGCGGGCTTTACCGCTTTCCCAACCTGGCTCCGGGCGACTATTATGCCGTATTCACCCCTCCGGCAGGATATAATGGTATTTCTCCTAAAAATGCCCCCGGTAGCACAACCAACAATGACTCTGATGGTATGTCGATGTCAGGTCGTTTGCAAACGGCAACAACGACTTTGGACCCACTTGAAGATGATCCATCATGGGATCAAGGCTTTTTCTTTTTCTGTAACTTCAGCACGACTGCTATGGCGGTGGGTGTCAACGCTACCTGCGCTGGTACCACCTCCCAAGACAATGGCAGAATTACCATCAATTCTTTTACTAACCAACGCTACCAATATTCAGCGGGTGCTACATTTAACAGTAGTACGGCCATCCCGGCTACCATCACTGCCATCCCTGTTGGTGGCGTGATTACTAGTACACTGCCGAATACAACTCAGCAATATACCGTACGCATTTATGATGCTACGGATAATAACTGTTTTGTGGATCAGGTGGTGGAAATTACCGCAGTCAACTGTGGTTGCCCTGCGCCACCAGCAGTTACGATAACCCAAACCAATGTTAACGTATGTAGTACCAGCCCCGCTACGTTCAACTATACAGTAACCAATGGCCCTGCTACCTTAACAACGAGCAACGGTACCCTTGGCAATTTCTCCACTACTACGCTCAACAATGGCTCCGGTACATTTACGTATACGCCTGCTGCGGGCGAGATCGGTATGACCATCAATATTACGGCTACCATAGCCGATCCTGATGGTGCTGACCTTTGTATTGGTGCAAGTGACAATGCCACAGTTACCAGTAGTAATCAACCCGAAGCGGGCACGGGAGGCCCCACGACCATTTGTGAAACCTCCACGACTACCATTAACTTATTCAGCCTGATCACTGGCGGCGACGCTGGTGGCACCTGGACAGCTGGAGTTGCCAACCCTGCAGGTGGTACCTTTACCGCAGGTACAGGCACGTTTAATCCTACCGGAGCCACACCTGGGGTATACACCTTCACCTACGCCTTTGCGGCAGGTGGCGGCTGTGCTGCTGATCAAACTACCGTGACAGTCAACGTTACTGAGCAAAAAGACGCTGGCGACAATGGCTCTACGAACATTTGTGGAACGTCTACCACTTCGATCACTTTGTTCAGCTTGCTGATAGGTACCCCCGATGCAGGTGGTACCTGGACGGCTGGAGTTGCCAACCCCGCCGGTGGTACGTTCACCGCTGGTACAGGTACCTTCGACCCTACTGGTGCAAGCATAGGCACCTACACCTTTACGTATAGCTTTGCGGCTACAGGCAACTGTGCTGCCGATCAGGCTACTGTGACGGTCAATGTATTTGCCCAACCCGAAGCAGGCACAGGCGGCCCTACCACCATTTGCGAAACCTCCACGACACCGATCACCTTATTCAGCCTGATCACTGGCGGCGACGCTGGTGGCACCTGGACAGCTGGCGTTGCCAACCCTGCAGGCGGTACCTTTACCGCAGGTACGGGTACGTTTAATCCTACCGGAGCGACACCTGGGGTATACACCTTCACCTACGCCTTTGCGGCAGGTGGCGGCTGTGCGGCGGATCAAACTACCGTGACAGTCAACGTTACTGAGCAAAAAGACGCTGGCGACAATGGCTCTACGAACATTTGTGCAACGTCTACCACTTCGATCACTTTGTTCAGCTTGCTGATGGGTACCTCCGATGTAGGTGGTACATGGACAGCTGGAGTTGCCAACCCCGCAGGTGGTACGTTCACTGCAGGTACGGGTACCTTCGACCCTACGGGTGCAAGCGTAGGTACCTACACCTTTACTTATAGCTTTGCGGCTACGGGCAACTGTGCCGCCGATCAGGCTACGGTGACGGTCAATGTATTTGCCCAACCCGAAGCAGGCACAGGCGGCCCTACCACCATTTGCGAAACCTCCACGACACCGATCACCTTATTCAGCCTGATC
>JAIYAV010000316.1 GCA_027488855.1 Saprospiraceae bacterium | reverse complement strand
TTCGAGCACCTTAGCAAAAATGCTGAGTTTGATCAATTTCATCCCGATTTCCATAAAGTATTGGATTTCGGCGCGATTCATTCAACTTAGCACGCGCATTCTGCGCGGACTATTGATGCTTAAAAACAGTCAATAAATTAACCATAAAAAAAACGGCCGCCACGTAGTTCATATCCACGTTCGCTGTAAGTATAAACACAAATAAATACATACACAAACCACTACTTCCCAAAAACCGTATCCCTATGTTTAAGCCCCCACTCAACGATATGATAAATCAAATCCTTTATCGACATCCCATGAGCCGTAAGCCTGTATTCAACAATCATCGGAGTATCCTGAATTATTTTCCGCTCTACCATTTTTATGTCTTCCAAATAGCGCAATTCTTTGGTCAAGGTTGAGGAAGTGATGCGATTCAAAACGGTTTTGAGTTCGTTAAAGCGCTTAGGGGCATCACACAAATGGGCCAGGATTTGCCCCCGCCATTTGCCACCCACAATGTCTAAAACGTCAGCTACAACCTTGATTCCTTGTTGTTTAGTATTGATTTCCATGCCAGATATTGCTTAAGTATCCTAAAAACTACTGGTAGTTTTTCACTACTTAGTCGCAAAGATAGACTACTCGGACTACCTTTGCAACATCAATCATTAAATCCATTAAAACAATGCAAGCTATTCAATATCAATCATTCGGTCAATCCGATGTATTAGCCTTAGCGGAAGTGGCTCAACCGCAAATCAGCAATGACAACGAGGTGCTGATTCAAGTCAAAGCGGCCAGTGTCAATCCTTTGGACATAAAAATCCGCATGGGTTTTATGCAAAAGATGCGCCCTGTTCAATTGCCTTTTACACCAGGGTTGGATGCAGCAGGTATCGTGGTGGCGGTAGGTGCAGCGGTGAGCCGTTTTAAAGTCGGTGATGAAGTCATGGCAGCCACCATGATGGGGGCTTATGCCGAATATATCGTGGCCAAAGAAGAATTGGTTTCCTTGAAGCCCAATAATGTATCATTTGCAGAGGCAGCGTCATTAGTGGTCAATCTTGGCACTGCACAAAGCATCTTGTTTTCGGAGGGTAAATTAGAAAGTGGGCAAAAAGTGCTGATTCAAGGTGCTGCGGGGGCGGTTGGCGCAACGATGGTGCAATTGGCAAAAAACAATGGCATTTACGTCATTGCAACTGCTTCGGGTAAAGGCATCGAATTAGTGAAAAGCCTCGGGGCAGATGAAGTTATTGATTATCAATCGCAAGACCTTACCACACTTGTTAAAAATGTAGATTTAGTAGCCGATTGCGCTGGTGGCGAAGCCCAAAGTAAGTTGTTTGAAGTGGTAAAATCAGGCGGAAAACTATTGAGCATTGCGGGGATGCCCTCGCCCGAATTGGCCCAAAAATACAACATTGAAGCGCGGTTTGTTTCCTCTAATCTCTCCGCAAAAAGTTTGGAAAATGGCTTAAGTTTAGTGCTTGAAGGCAAAATTAAGCCTATCATTGCCAAAACATTCCCCTTAGCGGAAGCCGCACAAGCGCAGGATTTTGTTTCGGCAGGCGGCATGAATGGGAAAGTGGTACTAGAGCTGAGTTAAAACGTGGGCGATAACGCGGGGATAAAAAACCTACAATGCACCGGACAAAGCATCTACGCCTACTTGCGGTAAATTCAACCCGAAAGCCCAAGGAAGGCAACCGCAAATAGCGTAGATGCCCACGTTGGCCCGTGAAAAAACTTCACGCTCATAGAAAAAAATCTCCTTCCTTGAATCCATAGAAAATCGTTATATTCGCAGCATGTGTCAAACGCCCCATTACTTATGCCTTACAAAATTAAACCGATTATAACTCACAAAACACAAGGCATTTAACTGTAAAAAGGTTGACAAACAATGAACTGGAACGAACTTTTTAAGTATGAAGAAAATCGTTGGTTAGCGCCAGCGCAACTTGTATTGGATAGCATAGAATTATTTAAAAATGCAGGTGTTCAAAATATTCTTGACCTTGGATGCGGTTGTGGTAGAAATATAATTCCATATTTGAAAAATGGATTTACTGTTTCAGCTTCTGATATTAGCGAGGTTGCGATTAATGCTGCAAAATCATATGTTTTAGAAGTTTGCAATTCCGATGAAGTATTATTTGAAAGATGTTGCATGACTCAATTGTTATTCAAAGATAGCAGTTTTGAAGCTGTTGTATCTATATCCGTAATTAATCATGGTTTTAAAGAAGATGTTTTAAAAGCAATTTCAGAAATAAATCGTGTTCTTAAAGTCGGTGGTTTTCTCTTGTTAACCGTTATTTCAAAAGAACACATTACATTCGGAAGTGGTCAGCTTGTAGAAAAAGATACTTTTATTACGGACAAAGGAATTGACGCAGGAATTCCACATCATTTTATGGATGAATTAACGCTGGAAAACTATATGACCCAAGCTGGTTTTCATATAGAAGCAATGAAAAAATGTGGCATCAAAGAAATTGGCGGAATAAATAACGGCCACTTATGTGTATTGGCGAAAAAAATGAATTAACATTTATCTATACAATACCTTGAAGATGAAAAACAGTCACATGAATGTAGCGATCCAGCTGAAGCTCATTTTATTACTCAGCGCACTCACCCTCAGTACCACCACACCCCCAAAAACCGTTTGGGTAGCCATTGGTGATTCCATCACGTACCTAAACGAGCACCCCAATGAAACGGGCAATCGAATCACCAAAGGCTACATGACCCGGGTGGTCGAGCGATTGCCGCATATTGAATACGTCAACAAAGGCTACAATGGCTGGACTTCGGGGGGTATCGCTCAAAAAATAGAGACCCTCGGTTTGAGCAAAGCCGATGTCTACAGCGTTTTTTTGGGCACCAACGATTGGTGGCAAGGCCGGCCCCTGGGCAATTTTTCCGATTATCAAAACAATAGCGGCAACGAGACGGTGTACGGCTCTTTTCGAATCATCATCAACAAGTTGCGCGACTTGAACAAGGACGCAAAAATCGTTTTGATCACCCCCATGCAAAGGGTCGATTTTGTCTACATTGCCAATATGAAAAACAATGCCTATGGCTCGTACAAAGAGAAAAAAGGGCAGCGGCTTGCTCAATTTGCCGAAGCCATCAATACCATCGGCAAATTTGAACAGATTGAGGTTGTGGATTTGTACAACACCCCGAGTTTGAAATTGGAAAAATTGGTAAAATTTAAACGTTTGAAAGATCCGCAAACGGGCGTTTATAAAAACTACAAATATCCGGCATTCATCGACATCCCTTTTGATCCCGCGACGGATGATTATCCCTATCCGCTTGAAGCTGTGGATATGACTTACGACGGGCTTCATCCATCGGATAAGGGATATGAGGTGATTGCGCGGAAATTGGTGAAGGTTTTGAAAATGTAAAAGGCGGCAAAATATGGTCATTCATGAGGGGCAATATTGGCAACAGAATATTGTTTAAAATACTAGATTATCAGGTACCGGATACTTTGGGAGTGTCCGATACCTGAGAAAATAAAACTTAAACCATCGTCCTTACTCCATCTTCATATCTTTCACATCCACCAAACAAGCTTCCCGGATGCGTTGCACGGTAGCCGGGGTAGAAAGTGGGAACCATTCTGAATGACCCCGATCCTGCCGGGCAGCAAGAATGGCATGTTTGACGGCAAAAAACACAGTGGCTGACAGGCAAAGCGGTGGCTCTCCCACTTCTTTTGAAGAAAAAAGCAGGTTGGAATCTTTTATTCTTTTAGGATATGGAAAAAGGTCTACATGCATTTCCAAAGGAATGGATGTAACTGCTGGCGGCTTGTATTCCCAGGTATTGAGGGAGTTCAAGGCACCTTTGTACGGGCCGTCGGGTTGGTAAACCATGTCTTCGTACAACATAAAACCAAGCCCCTGCACAAACGCACCTTCTACCTGGCCAATATCAATAGCTGGATTAATGCTTTTTCCCATATCGTACACCAAATCGGCTCGAAGCACGGTTGTTTCACCCGTGAGCACGTCAATTTCAACTTCACTACAAGCCGCACTGAATGTAAATCCGACAAACTGGTTTACGGTTTCCGGGTTAACCCCGGGCTTGAAGGTAAAACATTCGGGTGCATCTGCTTTTTCGCCTCCTTTGATGGCTACCCGTACCTGTTCCGATAAGTTGATTCGTTCCTCGTTTGCTTCGTGTACGACTGCCGGCCAAGAGGTTTGATCCCATTGAATCTTCCGGTAGTCAGCATCATAGGGCAAAGGTAATGGCTTGCCAAAAAGCTGATAATTCTTACAAAACTCCGGCCCTTTTGAGTGAAGCCATTTCTGTAGCCGTTTTTTCAATTTTTTGCAGGCCTCTTCGACAGCCTTACCGTTGAACGCAGAGCCAGTCGAAGCGCCAGTGCTGACGGGATTCGGAATAACAGATGTTTCCATTTCAGCAACCCGGATAAGACTTAGGGATATTCCCAATGTCTTGGCGGCAATCTGGGCAACAATGGTATTTAATCCCTGTCCCATGTCAACGCCTCCCTGACGTATCAGGACGGAAGCATCCTGGTCGTAAACCTCAATCAGCGCTCCTGCTTGTTCCAGGAAAGTCACGTTGTACCCAGAGGCGTACTTCACCGGTATAAGCGAAATACCCCGCTTGCGCCAACGGTTTTTTGCATTAAAATCATTCACTTCAGCCAGTCGTTTGTCAAATTCCGATTTTTTTCGGGTTGCATCCCAAACCTTTTGCATGTAACAATCTTTCACGATTTGGCCAAACGGCGTGGCCTGGCCGGATTGATACAGGTTTTTTGCCCGAACATCTTCCGGGAGCATGCCAATGGCGTGGGCTGCTGCCTCCAATGCTTCTTCCTGGGCGATCAGGCCTTGCACCAGACCCATGGAACGAAAGGCGGTATTGCTTGCCTTGTTTGTTTTGCACACGTCGGAAGAGGTTTGCCAGTTGGGCACGAAATAGGCCGAATCACAGCGCAACTGTATACAATCGCTCACAACAAAGGAGGCATCGTAGGTGAATCCTCCATCTAAATGAAAATCGGCGCGCCAACCCATGATTTTTCCTTTGTCTGGGCCTTCACTGGCAATGGCGACCGCATATTTTGACAGCAAAGGGTGACGGTGTCCGTAAACTGCAGTATCCACAGATCGTGCATTGGCCAGCCTGACAGGCCGTTGGTGTTTCCAGGCCGCGACGGCCGCAGGCGTCGCGGCGAACATAGACTGATCGCATTTGCCGCCATAGCCACCACCGATGCGTTTAACGCGCACGTCTACTTTGTTTAGGCTGAGGGTTGCCTCTTGCGCCTTTTTTAGCTTCCCGACGAGTTTCAGCACATCTACGGTACTCGATTGCATGGAGTCCGGAGATTGGGTAGAAGGATAGAGGATCAATTGGGCTTCTTCTCCTGGAAAAGCAACGCAGGTTTGCGATTCCATATAAAAATGGATCTGACTGCCAGTTTCCTGAGCGCCTCGCACTACAATACAGGGAATCTGATCGAGGCTTAAGGCAGCAGGAAGCTCTTCAAGGGCGGTGTTTGCCCAGAGGGCGTCTGTTTTTTGCCGGGTGATTTTCCAGATATGGGTTGGGTAAGCCCCTTTGTCAGCAAAAATACTTCCTTTTTCAATGGCCTGTTTAAAACTGATGATCGGCTCATTGGGTGAGTAATGTACACAGTGTTGCAACAGAAATTGCGCAGCGTCCTGTGCTTCTACATACGTTTGAGCCAAAACCATACAAAGCACCTGCCCGTGTGCAGTGACTATTCCTTCATCTGGATCATCTATACCGATGCAAAAAAGCGGCTGATCACTCCCAGCACCAATCTCTTTTTTGCCAGGTACATCGGCTGAGGTTACCAGGTCCACTACACCCGGAAATAGTTCTTTTAATGTTACCAGTACTGCTTTTCTTGTAGCCTTCTCCTTTTTGCCAGGCAAGATAAAGTGCACAGCGGCTGCAGGATATGGACTGGTAGCAAAAGCGGCCTCTAGGCCCCGACGCGGCAATGGGATATCTTGAGGATAAATCGCTTCACCCGTTGTTTGGAGAAAAGCTTCCAACTTGATAAAGGGCCGGCTAACCGGGAATTCCTCGGGGTAGGTTTTGTAATTTTGGGTGCCTTTGGATACGGGTCTTTGGATGCGTTGGCCTGCCGACCACACTGCTCCTGAAACATCTGAAGGGTGTTCAATTTCCATTAATTGTACAAAAAATTTGTACAGGAACGACTGCGCAAGGTGTTGTCTGTATTCATCGGTGAATCCTTCCCAGGGCAGAGTGCTCATTCTTGCTGCGGTGTTTTTTTGAGCCGTTTCCACATCCTTTGTTAATGCGATCAGTGCAGCCTGGAGGGTTTCTTCGGTCAGTGCTTTGCCACGCAAGGCCTGCTCTGCAAGTGCAGCATGAAAGGCTAATGGTCCAATCCCACCAAGGATAATGGTAGCATCGGCAATTTTCCCTTTCGGGTCAAACTGTACCCGCATGCCCCCATTGACAATGCTGTGGGAATTCACTTCACGGAGGGCACATTTGTAAGTTTGACACACTGCACCTTTGTGAAAAGGAATAGAGTAGCCAAGTATCAAAACGCCTTCCTGCCACTCTTTTGATTGAGGGTAGGTTTCCGCAAAATCCAGTATGCCCAGTGTTTTTGGTGCTTCCCAACCTGGACATACGATCCTGATCTGGGCATCCATCATGGCCAACGCGGTGAACATGTCAGATGGAAACGGGGCACCAGTAGTGATATGCTTCACCACCATCATGGTATTTCCAGCCAAACTGGCGGCATTCCTTACAATCGTGCCTGCAGTTCGGTTGGCCAGGTATTTCAATGCTTCGAGGCCCGAATGCTCTTGCTCGCCTTGTGCGCTTAAGGCTGTGTCGAGCAAGTCAATAAATTCGGTGTAAGTAAGCGCTGAGCCTACCTCAAGGTGATCTTTGTCAATTTTTTGTAACCTCAGTTCGGCCAATTGGGCGATGTCAATGAATACATGTGGATCTTCTTTGTATTTGTCATACACACCTATCGAAGTATTGCCCACTACAAGCCGGATGTCCTCTTTTTTATGGCGAGACAGCAGTTCAAGTGTTTCTACAATGGTTTCTGGTCGATACCATGTATATCCACGGTGTTGGTAATGAATCGTTCGTGCAGGTTTTTTCAGGGCTTCAGGGAATTGTATCTTGATTGTTGAGGCAACCTTCACCTTTTCGGCAGGGTCTACCAGGCATTTCATGCAACCTTTTTCATCTACCTCAGGGTTCCAGTCGCTGGCAAATTCTTTCTGAAACCCAAAAAGGATGGATCTGTAACCCGTACAGCGGCATAGATTGCCATCAAACATTGCCTGGATCTCTTGCTTGGTGCCTATTTTGGTATTGGGCTGATTTCCTTTTTGCACTACCGCTGAGGTCATGTTCATGATCCAGCCTGGTGTGCAAAATCCACATTGGGTTCCGTTGTTTTGGGCAAGAGTTTGCTGCACACGACTCACTGCTGAAAGGACGCTACCAGTGCCTTCCACAGTGGTCACCATCATGCCATCCAATGAGGCCAGCGGATGCATGCAAGAGTTGATAGAACGGGTAACAATCTGGCCGCTGCTGCTGTCAAACGAAGACAGCATGACGGTACAAACCCCACAGCCCCCCTGTTTACAATTCATCTTTGTGCCAGTAAGCCCTACTTCGGCGGAGCGAAGGTAGTCAACAAGTAAAATGGCAGGATCTGGGTTTTGAATGCAGACTGGAGTGCCATTGAGGTAAAAACAAAGTTCTGTAGCAGGCATAGTAATGGCTCTTTAATTTTGTATAATAGCACCAATTTAAACTTTTTCTTTAATTTTAAAGTATTTATTTAATAGCTGATAGTGTCCAGTTTATCTTTGAAATTGTTGTGCGGTCGAATGAGAAGGAAAATTGACCATTCCATTTTTTGAACCTTTGAAAATTAACGACATCTCTTAATATGAGTTGTCTACCTCACCTTACACCATTCCAGAATAACCCGTCCATTTTCCGTATCCCTCGATTTATCACTCAAAAGCGCCTGCCGCAACGCACTACATCAGGTTTGTTTCTTGCCAAATGCCCCGCCCGGCGGTAGCTCCTTCGTTGGGTAAGACCTGAAGCTCTTGCATGTAGGTGATGCCTTGGGAGTATTGGGCATTCATTTGGCATACAGCAGGCCGAGATAAGAGTTTTTGGGGTGCTTCTGGAGGTACGTTTCCGCCAGTTTCAGGGCAGCAGCAGCTTGTTTTTGCTAATGGCAGATCGCCTGGCATGATGACCCCCTCAGCATAAAGTCCATTAAATCAAGACAAAATGAAAAAGCATTATTTAGATATCGTCATATCTATTGGTGCCATCAGGTGTTTTCAAAAACCATGATAGAACTAAAAAAGTAGGTAAAATCTCTGTCCAAACGCTTTTAATGGGCGGTGAACATGATATTGCCCAAGCAAATACACTCCAATATTATCAAAGTTTAATTCCCAATTCCCAATTCGTTATTATCAGAAACTCAGGGCATGAAACCATGCACGACAATTTAGAGGAAGAGTTAAAAGTCCTTTCTGGTTTCCTTAGGAAATTAGATTGAGCGAAATTGGGTATTTGGCCGCCAGTATTTTCTCTGTTTTTTAATTCGTTGATCCTGACTTTATCAGGGTCGACGAATTAGAGTCGCGGTATTTTTGAATGCAATTTTCAAGACTTCGCCTCAATTGGCTCAGCACGACTTGGTACTGAGGATTCTTTGCCAGATTGAACTCCTCATTTGGATCACTTTTAAGGTCATACAGTTCCTCCCAGGCTTTGTCATTGACGTAGCGGAAATACTTCCAGTCCTGGGTTCGCACCCCTTCGCTGGGCGGAATGTTCTCAAATTCCCACAAGTGTTCGATCAAAATGGTGTCCCGCTGAAAGTTCGGGGCCGTTTTTTTCAACAAAGGACACAGGCTCTTGCCTTGCCAGCCTTGGGGCAAGGGCACCTGTCCCAATTCAGCAATGGTAGCCGCAATGTCCACATTCAAGGCCATCGTTTCCACTTCCTGGTGCTGGCGAATGCGCGGGTCGTAAACAATCAGTGGCACCCGGACGGAGAGGTCGTACATCAGCCATTTGTCCGCCAATTGCCGCTCGCCCAAAAAATAACCGTTGTCCCCCATGAGGATGATCACGGTGTTTTTGTCCAGGCCCTGTTTTTTGAGTTGTTTGCGAATTTTGCCGATTTCAAGGTCCACCCCTGCGATCATGCGGTAGTAGCCCTTGACCATGCGCTGGTACTTCTCTGGGGTATCAAAGCGCCAGGTCCAGCGCAGGCGGCTGAACCCCGCCCGAACCTTCGCGGGCTGGGCCTCAAAATAACGGTCGTCAGCAAGCGGTGGCGGAGCAATTTTTACATTTTTTAAAAGGCCTGCGGTTTGTTGATCGTAAAAATACTGCTCAGCTGCGCCGTCGTGGGCGTGTGGTGCCGAAAAACTCAGGGAAAGGCAAAATGGCTTGTCTTTGGGGGCCTGGGCTATAAAATCAATGGCTTGCTGTCCGGTATAACGGGTTAAGTGTACAGTGTCTTTGTTCAGGGTTTTATAAAAATAGCCACGCTTGTCCTGGTAGTTTTCATTGCGATCATAAGATTCATATCGATCAAAGAGGTCGCCCAGTCGATCGTAATTCACCCCGAATTTTCCAAAAAAGCCGGTGAAATAGCCCCCTTCCCTCATGACTTTTGGATAGGCCGTGGTCATGCACGCTTGCCGAATCTTGCCTGCCTGAAAGGTGTACTTGTGGGTGCGTTCGTGCAAACCACACAGAATACTAGCGCGACTCGCTGCACAAATCGGGGTGCTGGCGATGGCCTTTTTAAAATAAGCCCCCGCCCTGGCCAATTTGTCCATTTCGGGGGTATGGGCATATTTATTCCCGGCATAGCCGAGTGCATCGTGACGGTGATCATCGGTCAGGATGAAAATGACATTGGGCCGGGCATTGGATGCGGTTTGGGCGCAAAGTGATTTTGCAACCAGCATCATGCACAGGAGGTGGGTTATTTTCATAGTCGCCAAAGGTGCTTAAGTACCGGGAATATACGGGGATTTTCTATTTATTTGACCGTGGAATCTATCCGATTTTTAAATACTGCCCCGATACTTGCTTGGTGAAGTCTGCAATTTTTGTTGAAACAAGCGATTAAAGGTACTGATGTTTTCAAAACCCGTTTGTAGGGCAATGCGTCCGATCGGCCAATCGGTTGACATCAACAACTGACAGGCCTGGGTCAAGCGCACTTTATTGAGGTATTCCACAAAAGTAAGGCCCATGTTTTGTTTGAACCAGCGACAAAATGCATTGGGCGAAAAATGACAGGCGTCCGCAATTTCTTGCAGGGAAATACTGCGCTGGTAATGTACATTGATAAAATCTATGGCGGTACGAATGCGGGTTGAGACTTCGGAGAGCGCCGCCTGCAATGGGTAATCATGCTTCATAATCGGTACTCGGTTAGCCGTATTTTGCAGCAATGCCAATGTTTCTAGCAATGCAATGAGTGCAGCAATGCCTTTGGTCTCTATCACTTTTTTCATGTTTTCAACCAAGGACTCGTCGAGAAGCGGAAAGGAAATTCCCCTTTTAGCCTCCTGAAAAAAAGCCAGCAAAGCCCGACACTCTGCAAAAGGTTCGAATAAGTGTCGGGAAAATTGAACGCACCAGGCTTCCACCATCGGCACAGTTTCCTCCTCGTAGGTAACGAAGGTATGTGGTACATTTTCGCCAATCAAAAACAAATCTCCTTCATGGTACAACGCAATGTCATCGCCAATGAAACGCATTCCCCTGCCCCGGACGAAATAAACCAGTTCAAGCTCGGGATGATAGTGCCATTGGGAATAAAAAGCAGGTTTGTACAAACGGAATGCCTTGAATGAGGCATCCTTTAAATTGCTAATGCCAAGTTCGAGTTCGGGTTTCATTGCTTAATTTACCAGGATTGTCCAGTAATGATCTTTATTGTGGTAAAATACGCATAAAAATAGGGTAAAAATGTAAAACAGGCATTCAAAATTTGCCTGAACTTTGCTAAGTGCCATTAATTATGACCGGGCACTTATACACAATTTATCGTTCAAAAAAATCATCCAAATGAACGCCTTGGACACACCTTACCAACTCAGCGCAGAACAAATCGATTTTTACCAAACCAATCGATTCATCAAGCTCAAAAACGTCTTTGATGCCGAAACGCTTGCCTATTATGGCGACATCATTGCCCAACAAGTAGAGCAAATGAACACCGTTACCACCAAGGTGGATGAACGGGATACCTACGGCAAAGCTTTTTTGCAGCTGTTCAACCTGTGGCGGGAAAACGAAGTCGTAAAGGAATTTGTATTCAGCAAGCGCCTGGCTAAAATTGCTGCTGACCTGATGCAAGTGGAGGGCGTGCGCATGTACCACGATCAGGCCCTGTTCAAAGAGGGCGGCGGTGGCATTACCCCCTGGCATGCCGATCAATTCTATTGGCCCTTGAGCAGTGACAAAACCGTTACGGCCTGGATTCCACTACAAGCCACTCCACTACCCATGGGGCCTTTGGAATTCAGTGCAGGCAGCCACCAAATTGTGGAGGGTAGAGATTTGAACATTGGGGACGATAGTGAAAAATTCATTGGTGAAAAGCTCCGGGTGACCGATTTTAAACACGTCATCGAACCTTTTGATTTGGGGGAAGTAAGCTTTCACTCGGGCTGGGTGTTTCACCGGGCTGGTGCCAACCTTACCGACCAGATGCGGAGGGTGATGACCGTCATTTACATGGACAAAAACATGGTACTGAAACAACCTGAAAACCCAAATCAAATCAACGATTGGCATACCTGGTGCCCCGGTGCGGTGGTTGGTGAAGTGATCGATACCGAGTTGAATCCTGTTTTGTACTAGTAACCCTCCCATTTCAACGGAATGAAAAACGCCATAATCAGCCTCTTCATGTTAACTTTGGCTACACTTTTAACAGCCCAAAATGTTGCTCCACAAAAAGAGGTCTTTACCCCCATCAGGCTGGGAGAAGTAAAACCGCAAGGCTGGATCAAAACCCAAATGCGCCAGGATCTACGGGGTTTTACCGGAAACTTGGAGTACCTGGTGCCCGACTTGATCCAAAAAGATGAGATTTACGGCAAAGATCGCCTGACGCATAAAGTCAAATCCAAGGATGTCGGCGCATTGGGCGATCCTGGCGATTGGAACGTACAGTTTTTATGGTGGAACAGCGAAACCCAGTCCAACTGGCGCGATGGATTCGTCCGCCAAGCCTTTTTATCGGGCGACAAAGCTGCTCAAAAACGCGCCAAAGCTTACATCGAAAGCATTCTGGCTACTCAGGATGCCGATGGTTACCTGGGGGTCTATGCCCCGGATTTGCGCTACAAACTCACCGGTGAAAACGGCGAACTATGGGCCAAAGCAACTTTGTTTCGGGTGCTTTTGGGTTATTACGAAATGACCAATGACCCCAAAACCTGGCAAGCTTTGCTCAAAGCCGTAGACAACGTACTGCTCAATTACCCCATCCACCAGTCGTCTCCGTTCAAAGCCCAAAAACCTTTTGCAGGCTTGAGCCACGGTTTGGTATTTACCGATGTTCTGGATCGTTTGTACCAATTGACCCAGGACCGTAAATACCTGGAATACGCCGTTTTTTTGTACGAAGATTATTCCAAAAATGCGGTATCTGAACCGGACATTCAACTCGACAACATCCTGAACGCAAGCTATCAAATGCAAGGCCACGGGGTACACTCCTACGAGCACCTCCGCCCCCTGACCCTGGCCTATTGGAGTACGGGCAATGCTCAATTCAAGCAGGCACTTGACGTTTATTTGCAACGGGTACAAAAGTTGACTACGCCCTCTGGTGGCCCCATTGGCGATGAGTGGATCACCCAGCCCAGGGCGGATGCGACCGAAACGGGCTACGAGTATTGCTCCATCCATGAACTGTTGCACAGTTATGCGGTGTTGTTGCAAAAAAGCGGAGATCCTGCCTTCGCGGAGCAAATTGAGCGCACTTTTTTCAACGCTGCCCAGGGGGCAAGACATCCCGAAAAAAGCGGCATAGCCTACCTCAAAACCGACAATTCATACGCAATGACGGGCACCAAAAATGGTGCCGGAGACCCCAAACAAACCCGCTACAAATACTCTCCTGCCCACCAAGACGCAGCAGTGTGTTGTGTGCCGAATGCTGGGCGAATTGCGCCTTATTACGTGCAGTCGATGTGGATGAAAGATGCCGATGGGCTGGTGGCCAATTTACTGGGGCCTTGCCAACTCGATACGGATCTGGGGGCAAAACATGTCCGTATTGTGGAAAAAACCGAATACCCCTACCAAAACAGCTTCTCATTCAGCATTACTACCCAAAGCGCTTTTGTATTAAAAATCCGCAAGCCGACCTGGGCACAGGGCATTACTTGTAATCAAGCCCATCAAACGGAGAATGGGTACCTGAAGATCGCCGTGCCGATGGGTAAAACTGAGTTGAACTTGACTTTTGAAACTGCGGTGATGGCGCATACCTTTGCTGAAAAAGAACATTACTTCAGTTATGGGGCTTTGATCTATGCACACCCCATTGCGGCAACAGAAGAGCTGGGCAAATCGTTTCCAATCAAGGGTTTTTACGATTGGAAATACCGTCCGATCAAGGCCAATACCTATCGCTACATCGCCGATCATCAGGCTAAATTTGAGGAGGCCTCCATCCAAATCGTCGCCAAAAACGAGCAAACCCAAGCCCTCGAAACCATCCGTTTGATTCCTTTGGCAAAAACGATCTTGAGGCAACTTTCATTCTAGTTGACCATACTGCATGATGACTGGACCTTAGGAAGGCCAATTTTCAAATCCACTGCACATGAAAACCGCTTTTTTTTCTTGGTGTATCCTTGTCTTAACCACTGTCCAAGTGTTTGCTCAACCCTTGCCTCTGGCATCTACAGGAACAATTAGGCGAATTGAAAACTTTCAATCCCAACTCGTCGATGCCCGGAATGTAGATGTTTGGCTGCCTGAAGGTTACAGCGCAGAAAAAAATTATCCCGTGCTGTACATGCACGATGGGCAAATGTTGTACGATGCCAGTACCACCTGGAACAAAACCGCCTGGGATGTGGACGATGTGCTTGGCAGGCTGATTCAGGAAAAAGCCATCCAAGAGGTGATTGTAGTGGGCGTGTGGAATGGAGGCAAAACCCGGCACTCCGATTATTTTCCCCAAAAACCATTCGAATCCTTGAGCGCTGCCCAAAAAGAAACGGTTTATGCTGCAGCCCGCAGCAACGGCGTATCGGTTTTTAATGCGCAAAAAATCAATTCTGATAACTATCTGAAGTTTTTGGTGACCGAGTTGAAGCCTTACATCGACAAAAACTTTGCGACCAAAACAGACCGGAAAAATACCTTCATTGCGGGCAGCAGCATGGGTGGACTTATATCCATGTACGCCATTTGTGAATACCCCGAGGTGTTCGGAGGTGCCGCTTGTTTAAGTACTCATTGGCCGGGCATTTTTACGGTAGAGGGCAATCCCATTCCCGATGCATTTTTAGCTTACCTGAGGGCCAACTTGCCCAATCCCAAAACCCATAAAATCTATTTTGATTACGGGGATCAAACCCTGGATGCCTTGTATCCTCCTTTGCAAAAGAAAGTGGATGAAGTCATGGAAGCCAAAAGGTATCGGAAAAAAAACTGGTTAACTCGATTTTTCCCCGGCGAAGAGCACAGCGAAAAAGCTTGGAACAAAAGATTGAACGTTCCCTTGTTGTTTTTGCTAAAAAAATAGGAAGGAATAATGATTTTTTTGAGTGAATAACAGGGGCTGAGTCTGGGATTTCGCGACTATACAAATCAGGCCAAAATTGTGTCCTAATCGTAGCTCATTTAAACAAGCACCAAAAGCATCCATTACCTTTCCATTTTGTAGGGCGATACCCCTTCCTCCACCACCAAAGGTCGCTGCAACTCGCGCGCCCCATCCGACAGCACCATCTGGTACGTTCCAGCCTTCAAAAAACGCTCGTAATGCACGAAATACGGGTAATCACTGGTCTGCTTGCTGAATACCAGATCCCAGCGGTATTGGTTAAGACCCCTCTGGCCTGCCAGGGGCATTTTCCAAAGTTCTTTACCTGATACATCCCGCAAGGAGAGCGTCAGCGACTTGGCGCGGCCCAACCAAAACGTAATCGGCGTTTTTTCCACCGTCCTGTAATCGGGTTCTCCGCCCAAAGAATTGTGCCAGGGCCTTCTGGCTGCTGGAATTTCAAAAAGGTGATCCTGCTCAAGGGGCAAAGTCCCCGCCGCCAGCGCCTGTAGCGGGCGCAAATTCAGTTTGTACAAACCCCTGCCATGCGTGGCCACAATCAAATCCATCGACCCCTCGTGAATTTCCAGGTCCGCTACCGCAGCGCCAGGCAGGTTTTTTCCCAATAAAGACCAACTTTCACCTCGATCAAGCGACACATACACGCCCCGCAGTGTGCCTGCATACAAGACCTTGGGCTGCACGGGGTCTTCCAAAACCACATTCACCGGCTCATCTGGCAAACCAGCAGCGATGCTTTTCCAGTTTGCTCCATCATCTTCGGAAACGTACAGGTAACTGTGCAAATCATCGTAATTGAGCCCCGTCATCGCGAGGTAAACCCGCGATTTTACAAAGCGGGAAGGGCAAATGCTGCGAATATAGTTGTTGGCCAGCCCCTGAGAATGCTCTTCCCAGCTTGCACCATCGTTTTTGCTCACCCAAAATGCCCCTTTGTCCGTACCCGCGTACAACCAGCCTTTGCTCAATCGGGATTCCACCAGGGCGCCAGCGGCGAAAGACTTTTTCGCCGGGATGGCCGAAAGGGCCAGATTTGGGCTGATTACTTTCCAGCTATCACCTCTGTCCTGACTTTTGAAGATGAAATTCCCACCGTGGTAAAGCGTTTGGCCCTGATGTGGAGAGATAAAATAGGGTGTGATGTAATTAAAATTCAGGGTATCCTTGCTGTTTTTGGGCAATTCCGGTTGGATGGAATGGGTGGTATCGGCGCGACGATCCAGGCGTACGGCCGCACCATGCTGCATGCTGTAATAGACGATGTTGCCGTCGCTGGGGTCTACCTGGCTCACACAACCGTCGCCACCATCCCAAGGGTCAATCCAGACGTATTTCCAGGGGTCTGGAAAGCGGGGATTGAGTTCCGTAGGTGGGCCATACACCGTGGCGTCATCCTGGGTACCGCCATAAATGACGTAGTTTTTTTGATCAATAGTGATGTCATAAAATTCTCCGGTCGGGATGTTGTTGTAGTGCATCCAGGACTGGCCCTTGTCGTAGCTCAGGTAAAAACCGCCGTCGTTGCCCACCGCCAGGTGTTGTGGATTTTGGGGATTGATCCATAGTTCGCACTGATCAAGGTGCAGCCCCTGGGCCAGACTGGGATTCATGCGCGTAACCTTGCCACCGATGAAATCGAAAGTTTTACCGCCATCCATACTGTGCGCTAGGCGTACGCCCAAACAAAAAACTTCTTCGTCGTTTTTTGGATTGACGTATACATCGGTGAAGTACCAGCCGATGCCAGGAAAAATTTTGAAGGGGCCAGCATGGGTTTTGCTCCAGGTAAGGCCGCCGTCGGTGGTTTTGTACAACTCGGCTGCTTCGTCGCGGGCATTGTTCAGGTTGTCCATCAGCGCGTAGGCTTTGGCCGGATTGGATTGCGAAACTGCCAGTCCGATCCGGCCTACCTTTGCCCCGGATGGCAAACCTTTGGTGCAGGCCGTCCAGCTTTTACCCCCATCGGCGCTGCGGTACACGCCACTGTTCTTGCCACTGATGCCAGGATAAACCTCCCACAAGGTGGCATACATGATTAGCGGGTTGCTGGGCGAGATGACAATATCGTTGGCACCAGTCATCTCGTCTTTGTAGAGTACCTTTTGCCAGCTTTTGCCCCCATTGAGGGTGCGGAACAAGCCACGGTTGGGGTTTTTAGACCACAAATGCCCCAGTACTGCCACCAAAACGATGTTGGGGTCCTTGGGGTGGATGGCGATTTCGGCAATGGCCCAGGAATCTTCGAGCCCAATGTGCTGCCAGGTTTTGCCAGCATCGGCAGATCGGTACATGCCCGTGCCGGGTAAGGTAAAATTGCGGGGCTTTTTGAGGTTTTCACCAGTGCCCAGGTAGAGGATGGAAGGATTGGAAGGGGCAAGCTCCACATCGCCGATGCTAAAGGAGGAATGCCCTTCAAAGATTGGATTCCAGTCAACTCCGTGATTGACCGTTTTCCACAAACTACCTGAGCCAAAACCTACATACATGGTGCCAGGATGGCGGGGATCTACTTGCACTACATCGGCACGGGCAGAGTTGAGCATCGGACCGATGGGCACCCAATCGAGCCCGAAGGTGCTGGTATTTTTTAGGGATTGGTACTGAGCAAAGGAGGCTTCTAGCGGGGAAAGTGCTTGTTGGGCAAATCCAGTGAGGAAACTGAGGCAGAAAGGCATGAAAAAAAGTATAACTCGACGCATGCGGTGATGTTTTTTGTGAAAATAACACCTGATTTTGGAAATACCGCAGGATTAGAGATTGTGGGGGCAAAAAATATCTGACGGAAGCAAGATTGCTACGTCTCATAGGCGTGACCTTTTGCATTTAAACTATAGGCGCCCTTTCAAGATCTATTTTTATTGAATTTAAAGCTAAAATTTATTTTAAATAATTTCGATTTTAAAAATAATGTTTTAATTTAGTGCTTTCATCAAACACCTTTGAAATTACCCATGGATTTTACCACGCTCCAACAAATACTACTCCACCTTGAAGATGGGTTTCGCCTCGAAGCGGGCAGATCCGTCAACCGCTACATGACTGTGCGCAATTGGCTGATGGGCTTTTACATCGTCGAATTTGAACAAAACGGGGAAGACCGGGCGAAGTATGGGGCGAAGTTGATTCGAAGCCTTACCGACTCAATAAATCGTCCAGGGCTTTCTTTTTCGAATCTAAAACTATTCAAACAGTTTTATCTGGCATATCGTCGTATCGGCCATAAAGCATTTGAAACTTTGAGTGCTTTACAAATTGGCCAGACGTCTGGCTAATTTCAACTAATTGACAATCATTTACTTGAAATTAGGCAGACGCCTGCCCAATCTTACGAAACCGATCCTGATCTGCTACTTAACCGCTTGTCATTTTCCCATATTACGCTCATACTACAGCTTGAAGAACCCGTAAAAAGGGCATTTTATGAGATCGAAAGCATCAAAGGCGGCTGGGGTGTGCGCGAGTTAAAGCGGCAGATAGATTCGGCTTTGTTTGAGCGTACGGGACTTTCTACGGATAAAAATGCGCTATTGGAACGCGTGCATCAGGGTGCCGCAGCATTTAGCCCAGAAGATTTTATCCGCTCGCCTTTTGTGTTTGAGTTTCTTGGCATACCTGTAGGAGCTAGCATTGAAGAACGTGATTTGGAAAAGGCGCTACTCGACCATTTACAGCTATTTCTGCTCGAACTTGGTCGCGGTTTCTGCTTTGAGGCTAGGCAAAAGCGCATGCTCATTGGGTCGGAATGGTACAAAGTTGACCTTGTTTTTTACCATCGCTTGCTTAAATGCCATGTGTTAATTGACCTAAAAAACGAGCCGTTCAAACTTGAACACGCGGGCCAAATGAACGGGTACGTCAACTTTTATAAGGAAAATGAGCAGCAAACTGACGATAACCCACCTATAGGTATTTTGCTCTGTACCGCAAAACATGAAACTGTGGTACGTTTCGCACTCGGTGGCTTAGATGAGCGCATTTTTGTGAGTCAATACAAACTCCATCTACCCGCCGAGCAGGAACTGGAAGCCTTTTTAGAACACGAAAAAGTACAGATGGACATGGCTAGGCGGCGTAAACCGCGAAAAAAATCGGGATAATTGGGGTATCCTCACCCCCTCAGCGTCACCCGTACCACCTCGCCCGGCTTCACCTTCAGCTTACAATACGAATAAACCCGTCCCGACTGATCCTTGCCTTGTCGACACGCCTTTTTTACCCCATTCACCCACACCTGTTGGTGTACCCCCGGGAAGCCAGCTTGCCAGTTCAGCGGGGCATCTCCTGCTTGCAAGCGCAGGGTAGAGGTATGGCCTGCTTCCTGTTTGAGGGCTACCAGCGACTGGCCGATGCGTATGTTTTCCAGGCCAAGGTAGTCGATCTCCGCTGGCAGGTGCGACAAGGTGCTCAGCGCATGCGCACTAGCCTGAGGGCTGATTCCCAATAAGTCGACCACCGTGTTGCGAATCAGGACGTACGACACTTCGGGATAATCCCCATTCCGGCCCGTTGCCGATTGGTAGCTGTGTTGCTGGTTTAGGCGGGTGATGATGTGTTTCATCCACTTCCAGGCGGTTTCATTCTGTTGGTGCAGAAAAAAGGTTTCGGGAATGTAGCTGATGGCTTCGATGTTGTCGGGAATATCGTCCTTGGATTCCAGGCGTTGGTTGATGAAATCGAGGTACAATTGGGTGCGTTGTACATTGCCCTCGGTCAAGCCTTTCATGGGCATGAACCAGGAGTTTTCTTTGCCCCATCCATCCACTGCTTTCCCATCTGCGGTGTAGCCCCGATTGTAGGTATTGGTGTTGGTTGTGCCCCAGTTTTGGTTGAAAAAAGTTTTCAGGTCTGTGGCCTTTTTTGCAAATTGTTTGGCCAGTTTGGCTTCACCCCGCAGGGCCGCCATTTGAGCATAGGCCTCAAAAGCTCTGAATTGGCAAGCGATTCCGTCGCCCGATTCGATCAGAGGAGCATCGCGCGCTTCGTTGTAGGAGGCGGCACCCTGAAAAATGCCCTTGCCAGTGCCCTCGGCAATGCCATTGGGCAATTGTTGATCGTGCAGCGCAATAAAATCGGTAACCGCTTTGGAGCAGTACTGCCAAATCACTTCATCCTTGAGGTAGCGCTCGTCGCCCGTCCACAAATACAATTCATACGCTTTTTCGACCAGTTCAAACGTGGCGGGCACCTCCCGTACAAAGTTGTCATTGCCCCGGTAATCCAGCAGGAATGGCGCACCATTAAAGTTGATGGCCCACAATGGGAACCATTTTTTGCCTTCGTCAGCCGAAGCCGCAAAAGCTTTCAGCATTGTAAAATTCTCCTCCTGTAGCCCCAGTAGATGGGCACCGATGAGTTGGTGGCAAAAATCGCGGGAATAAAACGCCGACCTCTTGGGGTAACCCGCCCAATAAGTGGGTAGATAGGGAACAGTCCCCGATCCTGCGCCCCTTTCCCAGGCATCGAGGGGGCCTGTTTTTCCGGTTTGTACATAAAACCGGGCCTTTTCTTTGGCCCAATTGAACGCATCAAGCAATTCCTGCTGGGAAGATTGGATGAGCAAATCTGGTTGAAGAACGGAAGGTTGGGGGATACTCTTGCCGCCATTTTGACCAAAACAGTCCAGGGAAATCCACAGTGTACACATCAGTGAAATGAGCAAACAGGCCTTATTCATACTTTTAGGTTTGTAGCAATTTTTACCAGCCAAGATAAACAACCTTGAGGGGCGATAAAAAATAAGTTGTCAAACTGGCCACGCAGAAGCAGCATGAGTCCATTCCAAGGCTGATTCGCGCACAGGCGCAGTTGAGCTACTGATTGGTGTGGTGGTCAATGTTGAGGGCGGGGCTTAAGTGATTTGGAAAAAAAATCGTCTAGGCTCCAGGCATTCCGAGTATTTTTACATAACGTTTTGCTCGGAGGACATGAATTGCCTCCAGCTTCAGCTGGTGGATAGGAGAATACGCTATGTTTTGCGCTTTAGCCCTAGCTTAATAATTGAGGCTGTGGCTAAAGCCTAAACAAAGGGCAATCTGCATCCACGCGCTAAAGCACGTGGCAATTCATGTCCTTCGCTCCTGAAATACAAAAATGTCCAGTAGTAATGGTATTTTCATTAAACAAAGTTCGAACCATGAGAAAAATTTGCCTCTTCTTTTGCCTCGCTATTTCCGTCCAGGCCATCGGCCAGAACGCCGACTCGATCTGGATTGTCAACAACTACATCAAAAAAGAAGTGTCGATTCCGATGCGGGACGGCATCAAGTTGTTTACCTCCATCTACATGCCCAAAGACAAGAGTGAAAAACATCCGATCTTGTTGAGTCGCACGCCCTATTCCTGTGCGCCGTATGGGGAAAGGACTTTTTCCCCGGTTTGGAATGGCTACCTCAAAAACTACTTCCGGGAAGGCTACATCATGGTGACCCAGGATGTGCGCGGTCGCTGGATGAGTGAAGGCGAGTACGTGAACATTCGCCCATTTAACCCCAACAAAAAAGGAACCGAAATTGATGAAGCCAGCGATTCCTACGACGCCATCGATTGGCTGCTGAAAAACCTGCCCGACAACAACGGAAACGTAGGGGTATTCGGGATTTCTTATCCTGGTTTTTATTCCACCATGGCTGCCGCCAGCAACCACCCGGCCTTAAAAGCGGTGAGCCCGCAGGCCCCGGTTACCAACTGGTTCATCGGCGATGACTTTCACCACAATGGCGCTTTTTTTCAACTGGACGCCTTTGGTTTTTATTCCGGTTTTGGACAGCCTCGCCCCAAACCGACCACCGTTGGTCCTAAAGAGTTCAACTACAGCAGCCACGACAATTACAAATTTCATCTGGAAGCAGGTAGCTTGAAAGGTCTTACGAAGTACCTGGGCGACAGCATTGCCTTTTGGAAAGAGCTCATGGTGCACCCCAATTACGACGCCTGGTGGAAAGCCCGGGATGCCCGCAATGCCACCAAAAACCTGCAACCTGCCATGCTTTGGGTAGGTGGGTTGTTCGACGCGGAGGATTGCTGGGGGGCCTGGAATGCCTATCTGGCGGCGGAGCAAAACAACCCGGGGAAGACCTTCAACAAAATTGTGGAAGGCCCCTGGTACCACGGGCAATGGGCCAGCAACGATGGCGGCCATTTGGGCAACGTGCAGTTTGGCAGCAATACCGCTACCTGGTACCAGCAAAACATCGAAATTCCTTTCTTCAATTATTTCCTGAAAGGCAAAGGGGATGTGTCAAAAATAGCGGAAGCCACTGTGTTCATCAGCGGGGCCAATGAATGGAAAACCTTCAATCAATGGCCACCAGCCGGGAAAAGTGACCAAGCCATGTATTTGCAGGCCAACGGAAAATTGGGCTGGACCAAACCTACTGCCGTGCAAGGTTTTAGTGAATACCTCAGCGACCCCGCCAAGCCAGTGCCCTACACCGAGGACGTGCATTTCAACCGCAGCAGAACCTACATGACCGATGATCAGCGTTTTGCGGCGCGCAGGCCGGACGTCCTGGTTTTTCAAACCGACAATTTAACAGAGGATGTCACCATTGCGGGCAATGTTGTGGCTGATCTGATGACCAGTCTCTCCACCACCGATGCCGATTTTGTGGTAAAAATAATCGACGTTTTCCCCGACGATCTGGGGTACAATGCTGTGAATATTTATGCGGAAGCGGATCCGGCCCCTATCTACCCGATGGGCGGGTATCAAATGTTAGTCAGGGGCGAAGTGTTCCGTGGCCGTTACCGGAAGAGTTTAGAAACGCCGAGCGCTTTTGTACCGAATAAAGTTGAACAGGTAAAATTTGAATTGCCCTCACTGGCGCATACCTTCAAAAAAGGCCACCGCATCATGGTGCAGGTGCAAAGCAGTTGGTTCCCGCTGGTGGATCGCAACCCGCAGCAGTTCATCAATATTTACCAATGTAGTGAGAAAGATTTTATCAAGAGCAATGTGAAGGTTTATCACAATAGTTTGTACGCATCGAAGATTGTTTTGCCGGTGTTGAAGTAGGTAAACATTAAGCGACACATTTTTAACCACAAAGAAAAAAAAAGAGGACTCAAACATGAATCATCCCGAATTTTTGAAAAGTCAAAATCGGGCATAAACCTAATCGCGGAGCGATTGAATTTAGAATAGCCCCGGTCGTCCGGGGTAAATAGTTGGGTCAAATTGGCGGCAACCACGGCAGTGGTTGAACTCAATTGAGCTAAAAGTTCAACCGCATCTGCGGTTGCGAAACCTTTTGCTACCAAAATGACCCCGGACGACCGGGGCTATTCTGAATTCAACCGCATCCGCGGTTTGTTATACCAAAAATTCGGGATGACTCATGTTTGTGTTCCTTAGTGTTTTCTTTGTGAAAATTATGTCGCTTTGGAATTATTGTGAAAATTCGGGAAGATCCATGTTTGCAACGTTCCCGTTTTTGGGTTCCTAGCTAACTAGCAACTTTTATACACCACACTCGCCCCCTCTTCCAACATCGCCTCAATCCGCTTTGCCGACTTGGTGACCGAAAGCCCCCCCAGATTCGTACAGCGCAGCGTATGGTGAATTTGATCCCCTACCGCCTTCATCGTTTCGATCACCTCATCCAGTGTAATCAATTGCAGGTAATTACACAAGGCCATATTCGCGCTGGACACCGCATTGCTGGCCGCCATCACGTTGCGACCCAGGCAAGGCGCTTCCACCCGGTTGCCAATGGGATCACAAATGATGCCCAGGGAGTTTTGCAGCGCCAGAGAGGCCGCAGTCAGCGCCTGTTCCAGGGTGCCGCCTTTCATGCCTACCAATGCGGCTGCGGCCATGCCACCACCTGATCCGGTTTCGGCCATACAGCCACCTACCTCAGCGGCAAAAGTGGCGTGCGCCGCAATGAAAACCCCGATAAGCCCGGCGGCCAGCATGGCTTTGACAATCTCGTCTTCAGGCAAATTCAGGGAATGCGCGGTTCCAAACAAAGCTCCCGGCAGCGCCCCACAAGACCCAGCAGTGGGTGCCGCCACAATCACGCCCATCGAACTTTTTACTTCCATCATGGCCGAAACGTAGAGGATGATGCGGTTGTTAGCATCGCCACCGATCAGCTTTTCAGCATCCAATTGGGCTTTGAATTGCAGCGATTGGCTGCCCAGAATCCGGTCGGCGTAATGGGTGCCTTTTAAGCCCAAGTCAATGGCATTGCCCATGATGTGGATGATGCTGCGCATTTTTTCAAAAACGGCATCGGCGGATAGGTTGCCGCGGGCGCTTTCGTAATCTACGGCCAATTCCCAAAGTGACTTGTTCTTATCTGCGTTGTACTCCAACATTTCTGCGCAGGTGATGAAGGGCACTTGCAGGTTTTGGCGCGCCATTACGGGCAGGACGGGTTTGAGGTATTTGATAAAAACCACCCCTTCCATATCCAGCAGTTCCTGGCAAATGATGGCGTCTGGAAAACTTTGAGCCTTGATTTGAATAAAACTGTACTCCTCACCGCGCCGGAACTGAATATCATCGTAGGAAATGGATGCCTGCAGGTAGGGGATAATCTGATCAGGATTCGTGCAATAAATCAAGGTCTCAAAATAATCTCCCGCCATCGAGACCGCCACGCCGTCGATGTCGATCACCTCAATCATTCCGCCCCCGGTAGAAATGGCCGTCAGCCTGCGGATTTCGCGGGCATTACTCAAGGTGATTTTGTAGGTATTGGGGTGATCGGCATTGATGTCGCAGATGTTGATGCTGACTTTGATGCCAGCACCCTCCAGGTATTTTTCGGATTCAGGCAGGCGTTCATCGTAGGCCTCCCAACCCAGAAAACCACCAAACAAGCCCATGTCCGAACCCTGGCTTTTGTGGGTAGTGGCCAAGGAGCCGTTGGGGTCAAATTCGATAAAGATGTCCTGGATGTTTTCGTCCATCAGGTCGCGACACAGGCGAGCGATCCGCAAGGAGGCCGCGCAATGGGAGCTGGACGGGCCACGCATGACCGGGCCAATGACGTCGTTGAAGATGCTAGGAAAGGTGCTCATGAGGGATGATGGTTTTGATGGTTAAGAAAACTTAATTAGGATTGAGGTGAGTTGAAAATCAAGGATTTGTCCGCAGATCTAAAACCCCTCCCCGAACGTCCCAGGTCAGGACTTGACCAGACCAAAAGAAAAAACGAAATTTGAGCAACAGTTCGAAAGCTTAGACTACGTGAAACTTACTGGGGTACGAACCC